>JBAWCX010000390.1:0-3785 GCA_049590495.1 Binatus sp. (SeqCode) | reverse complement strand
CGAGTCTCGCCGCATGGGATCGCCGTCAGCCGCCGCGCACGCGAATAGATCGCGCCAAGCTTATCATCAGCCAGCTGCCGCTGGCGCTCGCGAAACCTCCGGCGCCTGGCGCTCCCGGCGGCTCCGGCATGGCCGGACGCCTGCTCGGATGGGTGCCCGGCTCGACCGCCACCGACTGGGAAATCGCCGCGCTCGACCGCGTGATGATCGCGTGCGCTGAGCACGAGCTCAACGCCTCGACCTTCGCCGCTCGCGTCATCGCGAGCACGGGCGCCGACCTCTTCGCCTCGGTGCTCTCCGCGTTGTGTTCGCTGAGCGGACCCATTCACGGCGGAGCGTGCGATCGCATCGAGGCGATGTTTGCCGAGCTCGAAACCGGTGCGCGCGTCGACGAGTGCCTCGCAACATTCACTCGCGACCATCGCCTGCCGCCCGGCTTCGGTCATGCGATCTATCCCGACGGCGATCCGCGCGCCGCACTGCTGCGGCAAGTCGCGCAGGCCATCGCCAAGCGGCGCGGCCGCCGGCTGTTTGAGACCGCGCTCAAAGTCGAAGCCGCCGTATCGAAACGCGAACGTCTGCGGCCGAATCTGGACTTCTACCTTACCGTATGCGTCCGCATGCTCGGATTTCCGCGCTCGATGCCGGCCGCAATTTTTGCGATCGGCCGCGCCTCCGGATGGATCGCGCACGCGCTCGAGCAATACGCCGACAACCGCCTCATCCGTCCGCGCATGCGTTATCGCGGCGCTCCACTGCGCCACTGGGAATAGTTTTCGCGCCTTCGTAAAATTCTTCACGCGTATCTTCTTTGACGCGAGCCGCCGCGCCGTCGTATTGAAGGTACTCGGAGGTTGCGCAAATCAAGGCGATCGCAAAGACCCGTCCCGCGCCCGGCGCAGAAGTGATCGACGCTCCGGTGCCGGCCCCCGCCGAAGGCACGCTTCTGGTTCGCGTCGGCGCGTGCGGCGTATGCGGCTCCGACCTGCACATAGTAGATTGGGAACTCGGCGCCGAGCGCATGGTCGCGCGCCTGCCGGTGATACTCGGCCATGAACCCGCAGGCGAAGTCGTCGAGGTCGGCGCGCGCGTCACCAATTTCAAAGTCGGCGATCGAGTCGCGCTCGATCCCTTCGGCCATTGCGGGCGATGCGGTCCCTGCGGCGCCGGCCGCTTCCATCTTTGCTCTTCGCCTACCACGCTCTCCGGCGCGTTCGCCGAATTCACCGTCGCACCGGTCCGAAATGCTCACCTGGTTCCCTCGACGATGAACATGGAGCAGGCTGCGCTGCTCGAGCCGTTCGGCACCGGTCTTCACGCCGTCGAGCAGTCGTGTCTGAAGGCCGGCGACAGCGCCGTCGTCGAAGGTCCCGGACCCATCGGCCTCAGTATCGCGCTCGCAGCGCGCGCCCTCGGCGTCACCTCGATAGTAATGACGGGGCTTGCGGTGGACGTCGATCGGCTCGCGCTCGCGCGCACGATGGGATTCAAAACTGTTTCGGCCGGCGATCGCGACTGGATCGAGCAGGCGCGCGCGATGCTCCCCCCGGACGGCGCCGACGTTGTCTTTGACGCGGCCGGCGCGATCGATTCGCCGCGCGAGCTGCTCCGCCGCGGCGGTGAACTCATCGAAGTCGGATGGCCGGCGCGCGACCTCAAGTCCGCCGAGTTGCGCTCGCTGTTTTTCCATGGTGTGACGATTATCAACTCCCGTATCCGCACTCCTGAAACCTGGCGCCGCGCGATCGCGATGGTCTCGAGCGGCGCAGTAGACTTACTCCCGATGATCACACATCGCTATTCTATTTCGCACGGCCTCGAGGCATTCGACCTGCTCCGCGAGCGCCGTGGAGTGAAGGCGCTTATTATCCCCAGCGACTAGCCATTAGCTAATCGAGTAGTATTTGGAGAATTACCATGAAAGACGGATTCAAAATCGCCGATGTAGATACTCACTTGATGGAACCCGACTACGTATTCGAGCGATATATCGATGATCGCTACAAATCCTCGGCGCCCAAAATGGGCGTCGCGCCCGAGTCCGGCCGCCGGACGTTTCTGGTCGAAGGCGAACCCTTCACCCGCGAAAAAGGCAAGTACCCGATGGCTGCGCCCGGCTTTCTCGACGCGGTCCGCAAAGCGATGAAGCGGTTCGAGCGCGCCGCCAAGCTCGGTTTCAGCCCCGAGAGCCGCCTGATGGACATGAACGAGCAGGGCGTCGACGTGCAGATCGTCTATCCTACCGCAGCCGGCCAGATGCTGGGCCGCGAATTCCGCGATCCGCAACTGCTCGCGGCATGCTGCCGCGCCTATAACGACTGGAGCGCTGACTACTGCTCGAAAACCAGCGAGCGCGTCAAGTGGGCCGCTATTCTGCCCATGCAGGACGTGGGCGAATCGATCAAGGAAGCGAATCGCGCGGCGAAAAACGGAGCGATCAGCTTTTACGTGAGACCCAATCCAGTCCGCGGCCGGACGCTGTTCCACGACGACTACCTCCCGCTGTGGGCCGAAGTCGAAAAGCTGGGACGCCCGATTTCCACGCACGATTCCGGCTCCGCGTCCGTCGAGTCGTTCGGCGATCGTATGGACACTCACGTCACCGGCCACATCCTGTCGCATCCGTTCGAGGCGATGGCGGCGATGGCGGGTCTCATCTGGTACGGCGTCATCGAAAAGTTCCCCAAGCTCCGCGTCGTTCAGGTCGAAGCCGACGGTGGATGGGTTCCCTACTGGCTGCAGCGGATGGAACAGCATTGGGATTTCAGTGGCAACTCGGAGCACGAGTATTTGCGCAAGCGCCCGACTGAGTATTTCAAAAGCAACTTCTTCGTAGCCTTCCGTGGCGACGAACCAACCATGAAAGCCGCGCTGGATATAGTCGGCGACAACAACTTCCTGTGGGACACTGACTATCCACATCCCGACGGCACGTTCCCATGGGGTATCGACGCAGTGCTCAAACAATCGATCCCCCACTCCAGCAAAAAGAAGATCCTGTGGGATAACGCCACAAGAGCCTTCAACTTCAACTGAGTAATCAAAGTGGATTTCGAATTTACGGCGGAACAAGAAGCCTTCCGGCACAAGATCCGCACCTGGCTCGACGCGAATCTCCCTAAGGACCTTTGCGTCGACGACGCGCAGGACGAACGCATCGCGCCGAATCGCGAAGTCTTCGAACGCCGGCGCGCATGGCAGGCCAAGCTCCACAGCTCCGGATACGCCGGCCTGTCGTGGCCGAAAGAGTACGGCGGTCACGCCGTGAGCCTCATCGAGCAGGTCATCTGGGACGAGGAGTATTCGCGTGCGCGCGCGCCAGTGCTGCCGGGATACTTCGGGCTTGGGCTGTGCGGTCCCACGCTCATGAACTGGGGCACCGAGGCGCAGAAGAAACGCTTCCTTCCCCGAATCCTGGGCGCCGACGACATTTGGTGCCAGGGCTATTCGGAGCCGGGCGCGGGTTCCGATCTCGCCGGACTGTCCACGCGCGCCGCCGACATGGGCGACTACTTTCTTGTCAACGGCCAAAAAGTCTGGACGTCGGGCGCGCAGTACGCCGACTGGATGTTCATGCTCGCGCGCACCGACCTCGAGGCGCCCAAGCATCGCGGCATCAGCTACCTGCTGCTCGACATGAAGAGCGCGGGCATAACGGTGCGACCGCTGGTCCTGATGAACGGGCACTCGCACTTCAACGAAGTCTTCTTCGACAACGCGCAAGTGCCGAAAGAGAACCTGGTCGGCCCGCTCAACGAAGGATGGAAAGTCGCGATGACGACGCT
>JBAWCX010000389.1:0-2931 GCA_049590495.1 Binatus sp. (SeqCode) | reverse complement strand
GTTGAGCGCCTGGGCGATTACGATGGGGATCTCGCCGCCCGACAGAAATTTTGCTTTCTCGCCGGAGTTCGCCAGCAGATGCGGCTCGGCGAGGATTTTGCCGAGGCTGTGATTCTCGAGAAACTGGAAGAATGCCTGCCACATAACGTCGGCGTTTTGCGCGGCCAGGCCGTAGGTCACAGTCGATGACAACAACAACGGAATTATCTGGCCGCCGGCGGGTATGACTCCGTTCGGCGAGGTACTCCCGGACAAAGATCCGGACGACGCCGAGCTCTGCAGAGTGCTATTCGGGCTGTATGGCGTCGCGACGGTGCCCGGCAGACCTACAATCGACAGGCCCATCTTGGAGAACGCAACCGAGAGGTTGATGCCCTGATTTTCCAGCTTCTGGCGGTCGAGCTCGGCCACGATCGTGTTAAGCATCACCTGCTCGCGGCCACTGGCGTCGATCCGCACGGTCCGTTGCTCGTAACGTCCGTTGGCGTCCCAAATTGCGAGCGTGGTGAAACCGGGCTGATGGGCGATCAGGTTGAGCTGGAAGGGATCGATCACCTGCACGTCGGCAATCTTCGAGTCGGCGACCGAGATGCGGGTGACGCGACGCTGAAAGTCGATTACCTCCGACGTGCCCATCATGAGCGAGATGGCGTCCGCAGGAAGATAGTGCTTTCCTCCGGAAACAGTGTCGTCAGGGTAGGCAACGCCTGGATCAAGCACCGAGGGATCATTTCGATATTGGCCGGCGTGCGATTCGAGCGGTCCGACCGATTGGCTTGGCTCGTACGCCTGAACGGCCCGGCCCGGTTCAGGAGGCCTGCTCCACGAAGCGTCGAAGGACGACGATGGCTGGTCGGGAATCGTCGCGCTATAAGATGAAGGCGGCGACGAAGAGGAAGACGAACTGTTTGCCAGCTCCGGCGCTGCGGCCGATATCGACGTTCGCGCGCCCATTCCCGGCCGCGAGTCGAGTCCCTGATCGCTCAACGGCGCCGGCGCCTTGCCAGGCGTCATGGGCGAGCCGGGTTTCGCAGCTGCGAACGCATTGAGGTCGTAGCTGACTTTGCGATCCGAAGTGCTGGTAACGGTGACTATCCAGCGTCCCGCGCCCGCGCTGAGCATCGTAAGCTTTCCGGGCGGCGAGTCGTAACTGACGAAGGCGTTCGGATTTTCCGCGATTTTGAACGACGGCTTGGTGCCGGGCTTGATATCACTAATTACGTAAGTCTCGCCGGCGTTCATCGAAACTGGCACCCAATCTCTCACATCTTTCACCTGGGCCGGTGCCGACGCCGTGGAGACGACCAGCAGCAATCCGACCGACACGAGCAATCGGCTGAATCTTCCCACCCGCCAAATGTTTGTGTGTATGCTTTTGCGTACCCTCATGGCTTCCCCCTTGTTGCCATCCGCGATCACCGAACTTGATAAATCTTTGGCGCCGGTTCGTACCCTGGATCCCCAGGTCTTAGCGGCGCGAAATTCGTCGACGCGCGACCGCTCAGGGCCTCGGCGCGATTAGCCGCGAAGGCGCTCTCGGGCGGTTCGGAAAAGCTCGCGGACCACGCTGGCTTTGCCGACGAAACCGGAGCTTCCGGTGGGTCGGGCAATCCGGGAGCCGCAGGCAGCGGCGGCTGCGAAACGGCGGGCGCGTCCTGATGCGCTTCATCCTGACGCGCTTCAAAGGAAGTGCGCCTCCCGGTGCCGGAATGAATGAAGGAAATCGCCTCCGACGACTTGCCATCGCGCATCACTTCGATTCGAAACTTAGTAGGCCCAGCAGCATGCGCGGCGAGCGCCGGGGCCGGCTGTATCTGCATCACGGGCAACGTCGAGCCGATTGCGCCGGTGGCGTCGCCGTCATGCAAAAGCTGGGTCAACGCGATCCCTCTGGTCGCGACGATCTTGGAGTCGCTATAGTTGCGCATGGCCAGACGCAGCAGCCCCTCGCGGCTCGCGAGGGTAAGTTTTTCGGCGTCCGTGGGAGTCACCAGCAGCGTGACGACTTTCACCACTTCTGGCGTGTCCTTGACGTGCTCGATTTCCTGGGCGACGGCAAGAACCTCGATATTCTGGAGAACGATACGCGAGAAAGACGGCTCGCCCGGGCCAGTCCCGGCTACCGCGACCAGGATGTCTACGCGGGTATGCGGCTCGACAAAGCCCGCGATGTCCGCGACCTCGTCCACCGGCATCGACATCGCACGCATCCCGGCTGGAATCAGCAGCGGCATCACGCCCGAGGCCTTTTCGCCCATGAAGAGCTTGTTTGCGACCACCGGCTCGTTGGCGATGAACGCGCCCCTGGCAAACGAGCCTGCCACGGCCTGCGGATCTGTGAAGGCGCCCTGCGGGACGCTGTCACGCGCCCAGCGGACCAATTTGACGGCGTCGGGTTCGAGTTTCGCGCCCAGCGGTATGTCGTTGGCCGCGACCACCACTTCGACCGAATGCGCCATCGCGCGCTCCACTTCGGACTCGCGTTTTCTGATGGCGGAAAAGACCACAACAGCGGCCAGCACCGCGCCCATTGCCGCAAGGATTACGAACACTATAGGTCGTTTCATCTATGCCCCCCTCTCATTCGCGAGCCGCCGACACTGACTGCTCCCCACAAGCAGGTTTCAATCGCTCAAGTTCTCATCGCGACCCCCGCCGCGCGCTGCGCCGAACCGCACGCAACTCCCTGAATTCACTGTTTCCCTGTTATCGACGGCTGCCTTCGTCTCCCAACTCCTGATTTGCGCGGCGGGGCACTCGGGTCCCCGCCGCCTGTTCCTGGCTCCGGTTATTCGACCTCGCGGGCCTTGGGTCTCTCGGCTACGCGCCCGACAGAGTCGCGGTCACGTTCGCGATTATCGTGTTAATCCCGCCTTCGAGGCCCTGGTACGCGAGGTACCCGGCCACCGCGATCGCCGCGATAATCAGCAC
>JBAWCX010000388.1:0-5516 GCA_049590495.1 Binatus sp. (SeqCode) | reverse complement strand
GGTACGCATCGCTAGGCGGACGCCGATGGCAGGATTCGCCGCGCGGCATGTGCGCCGAAGGCTGCGATGACATGGTCGGTGAGTTGCTCGACTGTCAGATCGGAGCTGTCGACCTGGACGTCGGCGCGAGCGTAAGCGTCGACTCGCTCGGCCATCAGCTCTTTGACTCGAGCCAGGGTGAGCTTTCCGCCCTCAGTGAGTTTCGGGCGCCTAGCTTTCGATCGTTCGACGCGCGCGGCGACGACCTCGGGCCGCGCGGTGAGGCATACGATCACGCCGACTCGCTTGAGCGCAACGCAATTCGATTCGTCGACCAGCACGCCGCCTCCCGTCGAAATCACTTCAGGATAGGGCCCGTGGCAATGGGGGCATCGCCGGCGATCGCTCGCCAGATGCGCGACCGCTTCGCGTTCGAGCCCGCGAAAGTGCGCCTCGCCATGGTCGGTGAAAATTTGCGAGATTGGTTTTCCAGCGCGCGCGACGATGACCGTGTCGACGTCGACGAATTCCCATCCGAGCCGGCGCGCGACCAGCGGGCCGACCGAGCTTTTGCCGGTAGCCATGAATCCGGTGAGGATCAGTTTGGGCGTCATATCGGTTGCCGCGCGAATCCAGGCGCGCGCGTCTTTGCGGCCGGGCGCGCTCGCCGTTTCAGTAGTTGCGAACCTGTTCGAGGAAGCCTTTGAAGTTGCGCGTAATCTCGGCCAATGAATCGCCGCCGAACTTTTCTAGGAAAGCCGCCGCGAGCTCAAACGCAACCACCGCCTCCGCGATAACGGCGGCGGCGGGAATCGCGCATACGTCGGACCGCTCGATCGCTCCAACCGCCTCCGCCTTGGTTTTGATGTCGACCGAGCGCAGCGGGCGCATCAGCGTCGACAGCGGCTTGAACGCGACCCGCACGCGCAGCGGCTCGCCCGTGCTCATGCCGCCCTCGGTGCCGCCGGAGTTGTTCGAGTGTCGCGTGAAGCGGCGATGCGCCGCGTCGTAGCCGATTTCGTCGTGAAGCTCGGAGCCGCGAATCCGTCCCGCCGTGAATCCCAGGCCGAGCTCTACGCCCTTGGCGGCTTGCAGACTGAGCAGCGCGAACGCGAGGCGTCCGTCGAGCTTGCGATCCCATTGCACGTGACTGCCAAGTCCGACCGGCAACCCGGTCGCGACGACCTCGACGATACCGCCGAGAGTGTCGCCGGTTTTTTTGCACGCGTCGATTTCGGCGATTATTTTACTTTCGGCGTCGGCGTCCGCCACCCGCACTTGCGACGCTTCCGTGATGCGGCGCAGCTCCGCGACGCTCAACTCCGCCGGCGTTTTCGCCTCGGTCGCGCCGATGCTTGCCACGTAGCCGAGCACGTCGATTCCAAACGGCGACAGGATCTGCTTTGCCAGCCCGCCGATCGCGACGCGCGCCGTCGTCTCGCGCGCGGACGCTCGTTCGAGCACGTCGCGGATGTCTTCGAGATTATATTTGAGCACGCCCGCCAGGTCGGCATGGCCGGGCCGCGCGCGCGTAACGACCTCCGCCGCGCCGCGATCGTTGGGATCGGCGGACATCTTCTTGACCCAGTTCTTGAAGTCGCGATTCTCGATGATGAAGGTGATCGGACTGCCGAGCGATTTGCCGAAGCGGATGCCGGAAACCGGCCGCACCTCGTCCTTCTCGATCAGCATCCTGCCGCCGCGGCCGTAGCCCTTCTGGCGGCGCGCGAGGTCGGCGTTAATCGCGGCGACGTCGATGTCGAAACCGGCCGGCACGCCTTCGACGGTCGCGACCAGCTCGGGGCCGTGCGATTCGCCGGCAGTCAGAAATCGCAGCATCGGTTTTGTTTCGCCTCCCGCGCCAGTCCGTTCGAGCAGGCTTCCATCCACCGATTCAACCAGACTGGACGCGTCCGCGAAAGCAGGGATGAATCGGCGAAATCGGTCACTCGGCGCGTGGTGGCGATTCGCCGAATCGCTCGCGCGGGGTGTAAGTTTGCATGCGCGCGGTGCGCAGAGAATCAGGATGCAGGCCAATATTGTGCTCGTCGGAGCGACGCGCGGATTCGAAACGCTGACGTATTCGATTCCGCCGGGTCTCGACGGTCATGTCCAGCCGGGGCATCGCGTGCTCGCGCCGCTGCGCTCGCGCAAGGTGACTGGCGTGGTCACGGAGGTCGGCGAACGGCTTTCAACATCGCAACTGAAGCCCATCCTCGAAGTGCTCGAGCCGCGGCCCCTGTTCGATCGCGCGCATCTGCAACTGATGGAGTTCCTCGCGTCGTATTACATGGTTTCGATTGCGGACGCCTACCGCAGCGTCATTCCAGCGGTCGCGCGCGTCGAGTCGAGCACTACTTACAGGCTCGCGTCTCCCCCCGACGAGCTGGCGCGTGCTGCTTTCACGCGAGTCGAGCGCGCGATTATCGAGATGGTCGCCAAGCGCGGCGTAACGACGCGTCAGCTCGGAAAACTCGGTCCGCCGAGCGAGGTGCGCGCCACCATCGTGCGCTTCATCGCGGACGGCACCCTCGAGCGCCGCGACGCTACAACGGGGCGGCATCGCGATGCGTCGGACATGCTCGCGCGACTTGCCGAAGGTGCAAGCATCGAGAGCATTCGCGGCTCGAAGCAACGTGAAGTGCTGAGCGCGATCGCAAACGCCGGCGCCGCTGGCGTGCGAGTCGTGCATCTGAAGACGGAAATCGATGGCGCGAGCGCAGTGCTGAAGAGCCTGGCGAGTCGCGGGCTGATCGCGCTAGACGCGGCGCCGGGGACAGCTCATAGCGTCGCGGAGGCAGGGTTCGATCTCAACGACGAACAGCAAGTCGCGCTCGATGCGATCTCGCCGGCCATCGAGCATCGGCGCTACGAAGCGTTCTTGCTGTGGGGCGTCACCGCCAGCGGCAAGACTGAAATTTACCTGAACCTTGCCGCGCGAGCGCTCGCGGCCGGGCGCAACGTGCTGATCATGGTGCCCGAAATAGCGCTTGCCGACGAAATCGTGCGCTCGTTTCGCGCGCGCTTCGGCTCGCTGGTTGGCATCGCGCACAGCGCGCAGAGCGTGTCGGAGCGATGGGCGAGCTGGATGGCGGCGCTGGGCGGGCAGGCGCGCGTGATGATCGGTCCGCGCTCGGTGATTTTCGCGCCGATGCAGGACGCAGGGTTGATCGTCGTCGACGAGGAGCACGACGCGTCGTACAAAAATGAGGAAGGCATCTACTATCACGCGCGCGATCTCGCGGTCGCGCTCGCGGGATTTTCGAAGTGTCCCGTCGTTCTCGGCTCGGCGACGCCGTCGAGCGAGTCGTACGCCAACGCGCGGCGTGGACGCTACCGGCTGCTACGCCTTCTGCGGCGCGTGAACGATCGCGCGATGGCATCGGTGGAAATCGTCGATATGCGGCGCGAAGTCGCCGATGCGCGAAAGGCCGCGGCTGCCCCGCCTACCAACGGGGCGGGACCGGCGGAAGCGAAGCCTCGAGCAGCGGAAGTTCCGGACGTGGTGCCGCTATCCACGACTCTCGTCGCTGCGCTGCGCGAAAATCTCGCGTCGGGCGGCCAGAGCATGGTGTTCCTCAACCGCCGCGGATTTCACAATTTTCTGCAATGCCACATCTGCGGCAACGTGATCGCGTGCCCGAACTGCAGTGTCAGCATGACGTTTCACATGCGCGACCGCTCGCTGCGATGCCATTACTGCGGCAATCATACTGCCGCGCCGGACACGTGCCCCGAATGCAAAGGCTACGGGCTCAAGGGGCAGGGCTTCGGCACAGAGAGGCTCACCGAGACGCTGGCGGAGATGATGCCGGGCGCGCGCATCGAGAGGATGGACTCCGACACCAGCAGTCTGCGCGGCGCGCGTGCGCGGATGCTGGCCGAGCTTCGCGCGGGCGAAATAGATATCCTCGTCGGCACGCAGATGATTACCAAGGGTTTCGATTTTCCCGGCGTCACGCTGGCCGCGGTGGTGAACGCCGACATGGCGCTGAACATGCCCGACTTCCGTTCCGCCGAACGGACGTTTCAGTTGCTGACGCAGGTCGCGGGACGCGCGGGACGCGGCGAGCGCGCTGGCCGTGTCATCATCCAGACTTACGCGCCCAACCACTACAGCATCCGCGCCGCCAAGGATCAGGATTACGCGCGGTTCATGCGCCGCGAGCTGCAACTGCGCCGCGACCTGATGTATCCGCCGTTTGCGCGCCTCGCGATGGTGCGAATCGAGGGCGCGGAGCCGCGGCTCGTCATGCGTACAGCCGAGGCGGTCGCGAAATCACTGGCAAAGAGTTCGACGCCCGACGCGATCCGCGTGCTTGGTCCCGCGCCCGCGCCGATCGAACGAATCAAGCAGCGCTACCGGTGGCAGGTGATGATAAAATCCCGCGAGCTGAAACTGATGCGCGCCGCGATTGCCGGGATGCGCGCCGAAGTCGGGCCGCCGGCGGAGCGCGACGACATATATCTCGCGATCGATATCGATCCGGTAAGGATGCTGTGAGCAGTGAAAAAATGAACGAGTCCAACGAACATCGAACGACGCATCACGTGCCGCGCGCGCGTCACGCCTTCGATGTGAAGATGAAGGACGGTGCGACGATTCATGTTCGCCAGCACGGCATCCCCGGCGCGCCGCGGCTCGTGCTCAGTCACGGCAACGGCCTCGCGATCGACGGCTACTTCCCGTTCTGGGGACCTCTGCGCGAGCGCTACGAAGTGATCGTTTTCGACTTCCGGAATCACGGGCACAATCCTTTGCACACGGCCGAAGGGCACACGTGGAGTAACTTTATTTCCGATATGGACGCCGTCTGGCACGCGATTAATCGCGAACTTGGTGCGAAGCCGGCCGCCGGCCTGTTTCATTCGTTGTCGGGCGTAACGGCGGCGATGCACGCGCTCGAGCATGGCCGGCGCTTCGACGCGCTGGTGCTGTTCGATCCGCCGGTCTATCCGCGCGCCGGTCATCCTGTTCAGTACCTGCAGCAATCCGACAAGGAATCGCTCGCCTCGCGTGCGGCGCGGCGTCCCGAGCGCTACAAGGATCCGATGGAACTGGCGCAGCAGTTCAGGCGGCGTTTCAAACGATGGGTGCCGGACGCATACGAGCTGATGGCGCGCGCGACGCTGCGGCACGATCGCGCAGGCGGCGACTGGATCCTCGCGTGTCCGCGCGAATACGAAGCGCACGTTTTTTCCAGCGGCGCGAATCCCGACCTGTGGCCGCAGATGGCGCATTGCCCGGTGCCGGTAAAGCTCGTGTGCGGGGATCCGACGCTCGACGAAGTTGCGCCGCCGGCGCTTATCGGGCGCGCGATGGCCGAGGAGCTCAGGCTGCCGTACGAAGCGATTCCGGGCACGTCGCACTTTCTTCAAATCGAGCGTCCCGCTGAGTGCATCCGCGCGGTGGAATCGTTTCTCGCGCCGCTCGGACTCGCCGCACCAGTTACCCTTTGATAGATTTATAAAAATCGGAAACACGAAATGGCGCTGCTGAAAATTCGCAAATTTCCCGACGACAAGCTCAAGGAACC
>JBAWCX010000387.1:0-7264 GCA_049590495.1 Binatus sp. (SeqCode) | reverse complement strand
TCATCCTCGAGCCCGAGGCTTTGCGCCGCGCGATTACGCCGCGCACCCGCGGCATCATGCTCAACTCGCCGTCGAATCCGACCGGCGCCGTGTACGGGCCCGAATCGCTGATGGCGATCGCCAGGGTGCTGGTCGACACAGACCTCTGGGTGATGTCCGACGACGTTTACGAGCACATCGTCTACGACGGGCTCGCGCCGCACATTTTCCATCTCGAGCCGCGGCTCAAGTCCCATGGCATCGTGTTCAATTCGCTGTCGAAGACCTATGCGATGACCGGATGGCGAATCGGGTTCGCGGCCGGCCCGAAGGAAGCGATCGCGGCTGCCGGCCGCTTGCAGAGCCAGAACAGCGGCAATCCCAATTCCATCACCCAAGCCGCCGCTATCGAGGCTTTGACCGGTCCGCAGGACGAGCTCAAGCCGATGCTCGAGGCGTTCCGCGAGCGCAAGGAACTGGTCGTCGAGCGCGTGCGGCGCATCCCGGGCTTCAGGCTGCCCAACGTCCCGCAGGGCGCATTTTACGCATTCCCGAACGTGTCGGAGTTGCTCGGCACCCGGTTTGGCGACAAGAAAATTACCGACGGCGACGGGCTCGCGGCGGTCCTGCTCGACGAGGCGCACGTCTCGCTGGTCGGCGGCAACGACTTCGGCGCGCCCGATCACGTCAGGCTTTCGTATGCCACCTCGACTAAGAATCTGAACGAGGCATTCGATCGTATCGAGCGCGCTGTTGCGAAACTGAAGCGCTAGCAACGATGTCCGAGCGGACAAGTTCGCGCAGCTTTCTGCGCCGGCTTCCGATCACCACGGCGGTCGCGGCGATCCTCGCGATCGTCGCGGCATTCACGCTCGCCCAACGCCTGCAAGCCGCCCAGCATCGCTACGATGACGTCGATTTCGCGATGTTCTACGCCTGGTGGACCGACTACTCCGCTGGCGGCGACCCGTGGCTGGTACAGGGGAAAAGTATCGAGTTGCGACCCGGGCTTACGCTTCCGCGCGAGTGCAACAACACGCCGTTCTTCATCGAAGTATTTTCTCCGCTCGCGCGGCTCGATCAGAAAACCGCATTCTGGATCTGGCAGACACTACATATCCTATGCCTGGTAGCCGCCGTGCTGATGCTGGCGCGCGGGAACGATCCGCCACTGGGAGCAGCGCCCATGATCATCGTGATTTCACTGGCGCTGATATCGCGCCAGTTCACCGGCGCTTTGGTCGGTGCTGCGCCGACGCCGATGCTGCTGGCGCTGCTGTCCGCGTCGTGGTTCTGCGCGCGGCGAGAGCGTCCGGCGGCAGCGGGATTATGCTTGGCGCTGGCGGCGTTGCTGAGGCTCTATCCCATGACGGTCGGCGGATACTTTTTGTTCGGCCGCCGCTGGCATTCGCTCCTAGCCGCCATCGGCTGTTTTCTCATCGGAGAAGTGCTGACGAATCCCATTCACTGGTTCGAGCTCGCGACGCTTCAGATGTCGGCTTCGTACAGCATCGTGGGCCACGCCGAACTCACGGTGCTCGCCTTCGTGCGGAAAATCGTTGCGCACCTGGCAGGCACGACCGTCGCCGCGGAGCCGTTCTTCGCGGTCGTGGCGATCACCGCGCTTATCGATCTCGTCCTGCTCGCAATCGCCGCGGCCGCCACGTTCGCGAGCCGCAATCGCACCGATCTCGACGGTCTCCTGTTCGGACTGTGGGTCGCACTTGCGCTCCTGATGTCGCCGCTGGCGTGGATCCCCGAGACGCTGCTGCTGCTGCCCGCCTATTTGTTCGGGATACTCGCCGCGTTGGGCGGTTTCCAGCGGCGCGAGGCCGTTCGTCAGATTCCGTTGATCGCAGGCGCCGCGATACTCGCTGCCTGTATCGCAACGGCGCTGATCAAGGCGGTGCCGCATCCGGGATTTCCGGTGCTGATGGCGGCGTACCTCAGCTCCGCATTAATCTTCCGGGCGCGGATAGAAGCGGATCCTCCGCGCGAGGAAGCTCTGCGGTCAACTCGTTAGTGCTTGCGCCAGGGAGCGGGAAATTCAGAAGTCTCGAGCCAGCGCACGTAGTCGGCAAGAATCTCCGCGTGATCGAAGGCGAGTGGAGCCGGCGGATTGCGCGGATCGCACAGCGTCGCATTCTTCGCGTCGTCGGCGCCGCGCGGCGTCCCCGATGCGCACGCGACATAGACCACAGTGATCGTCTGGCCGCGCGGATCGCGATCGGGCCGCGAATACACCCCTAGCAGCGTGCGAATTTCGACGTCGAGCGAGATCTCCTCGCGCGCCTCGCGCACCGCCGCCGCCTCGACGGTCTCGCCAAAATCGACGAAGCCGCCGGGAATCGCCCATCCCAACGGAAAATTCCTGCGCTCGATCAAAACGATTTTGTCGCCGATCTCAGTAATTATATCGGCGGCTATCGGAGGACATTTCGGCCGTGGCATGATGCGATTCTAACATGGCGGTAACTCTATGCAGGTAGCTCGACTTTACGATTTCGGCGACATCCGCGTCGAGGAAAGCGCCCGGCCCGTGGTCGGCGCCGACGACATCCTCGTCCGCGCCAGCGCATGCGGCATCTGCTCGGGCGACATCATGCCCTGGTACATCAAGCGCAAGGCGCCGCTCGTGCTCGGCCACGAACCGGTCGGCGTCGTCGAGCAGACTGGCGCGGCGGTGCGCGGCTTCAAGGCCGGCGACCGCGTTTTCGTGCATCACCATGCGCCCTGCTTCCAGTGCGCGGCGTGCCGGCGCGGCGAATACGTCCAGTGCGCGACCTGGCGCGCGACCAACATCGTGCCGGGCGGGATGGCGGAGTACTTTCTCGTGAGCGCGGCCAATCAGCGCGATACGTTGCCGCTCCCCGACTCGATCGCCTACGCCGACGGCGTGCTCATCGAGCCGGCGGCCTGCGTCGTCAAGTCGCTCAAGCGCGCTGGCCTTAAGGCGGGCGAGTCAATTCTGATCATCGGTCTCGGCATCATGGGCATGATGCACGTCAAGTTGGCGCGGCACCTTGGCGCCGCGACGATCATCGGCGCGGACCTGTTTCATACACGCGCCAAGCGCGCGCTCGAGCTCGGCGCGGACCGTGGAATCGTCGTCGAAGGCGACAACCTGATCGAGCAGGTGCGCGAAATCACCAACGGCGCGATGGCCGACGTCGTGATCGTCGGCCCCGGCACGTCGAAGGCGATCGCCGCGGGGATTGCCGCCGCTGGCAAGGGCGCGACCGTCGTGCAATTTACCGCGACGCCGCCCGACGACGAGCTGCTCGTCAAGCCGCACGATCTCTACTTCAATGAAACCCGGCTCGTCCCGAGCTATTCATGCGGCCCGGACGAAACCCGCGCGGCATTGTCACTGGTCGAGCGCGGCGTCATCAACGCCGCCGAACTGGTGACTCATTCGTTTCCGCTGGCGCAAATCACCGATGCCTTTGCGACCGCGCAAAAACCCGAGTCACTGAAAGTGATAGTCACGTTCCCGAGTTGAGCTGACTCGCTGCCAGGGCGCGCACGCGTGGCACCTGTGAGTCAGCAGAACCAGTTCCGCAACCGAATACCCAGTCCGGCAGTGGACAGATAGACAAACGAGGGCGGCTGCCGAAGCAACCGCCCTCGTGACTATCAAGCCTGAGCGATATTACGGAGTTGCGGGAGCCGGCGCTGGAGCCGCGCCGCTGTCGCCACCTGCCGCCGGGGCCGCTTCTGCCGGAGCTGCCTCCGCCGCCGCATGGTGGTGATGGACGTGGTAATGCCTCGTGGGACGCCCAGACATTGTCTTCGACGCGATTGCTTCTGCGCGGTCCGCAGCAGCTTTCGCATCGCTGGCCGCCTGCTCTACGCGGCTCGCTGCCGCCTGAGCCTGCGCCGCCGCTGCCGCTGATTTCTGGGCCGCCGCATCGGCGCGAGCCGCAGCT
Organism: Binatus sp. (SeqCode); assembly: GCA_049590495.1. Taxonomy (GTDB): domain Bacteria; phylum Desulfobacterota; class Binatia; order Binatales; family Binataceae; genus Binatus. The sequence continues at coordinate 3,356 of JBAWCX010000387.1, read as the reverse complement.
TGATCAGCCTGGTTCGCCGCGTTGACGGCGCGAGTTTCCGGACTCGGCTCGTTCGACGAACATCCCGCGAGCAACGAAAGGGCCAACACAGCCCCGGCAAGACCGACCAGTTTCGAAGATTTTCTCATTAACCCTTCCATTTCTTCCTCCTAAGGAATGTACAGGAGCGTTGGCTAAGTAGTTATCGGACTCCTGCAAGTAAGACAATAAATTTGTCTCACAAACTCCCAGCCCTATGCAAGCGACGGTGATGTGAATTGCTCGCGACAATGCGATTCATGAACTAGCTATCCGCAATTAGGCCGTCGTGGGAGGTATAGTGATCATGCGATAAAAAGTCACAATTGAATCAGTGATGTCGAATCCATTTACGCCTACTCACAGAAGGATATTTGGCCTCATCGCGGTTTTTTCCGCGCTCGGCGGAATTACATATAGCTACTCATAACAGTTTACAATGTAGCTATAGCAAATGTGCGAAAGCGGCTATTTGAATCATCTGGCGTCTGGTTCCCGCATAATCACTCTTTTAGTATCCGACAGAACCATTCCAGATGTTCCGTAGCTGGTAATCTCCCGCCGAGCGACTAGAAATCGTCGCCGTAATCGTCCATGCCACCCATTCCACCACCCATGCCGCCCGTTCCACCCATGCCGCCCATTCCGCCGCCGCTACCAGGCATCCCCGCCGACGGCGCCGGCTTCTTCGGTGCTTCGGCCACAGCGGCCTCGGTCGTCAGCATCATCGATGCGGCGCTGGCCGCGTTCTCGAGCGCGGTACGCACCACCTTGGCCGGATCGATCACACCCGCTTTGACGAGATCCTCGTAAACTTCGCTGGCGGCATTGAAACCGAAATCAGCTTTGCCTTCCAGCACCGCGTTGAGAACGATTTCCGGCTCGTGACCGGCGTTACGCGCGATCTGCTTGAGCGGTTCCGCCATCGCAGCCGCGACGATTCCCGCGCCGGCCTTTTTGTCTTCATCGAGTCGGAGCGAGTTCACCGCTGCGATTGCGCGCACCAGTGCGACGCCGCCGCCCGGCACGATTCCCTCCTCGACGGCGGCGCGGAGCGCATGAACGGCGTCGTCAACGCGCGCTTTTTTTTCTTTCAGCTCTACTTCGGTCGCCGCGCCGACCTTGATCACGGCGACGCCGCCGGTGAGCTTGGCCAGCCGCTCCTGCAGCTTCTCGCGGTCATAGTCGGAAGTCGTCTCCTCGATCTGGCGGCGGATCAATTCGATGCGTCCCTGGATCTCAGCCTTCTTGCCGGCGCCGCCGATGATGGTCGTATTGTCCTTGTCGATCAGAACTTTCTTGCACTTGCCGAGCGCGGCGATCTCGATATTTTCGATCTTGGTTCCGAGTTCCTCGGCAATCAGAGTGCCGCCGGTCAGAATCGCCATGTCCTGCAGCATCTCCTTGCGTCGATCGCCAAAGCCCGGCGACTTGACCGCCGCAACTTTAATCGTTCCGCGCAGCTTGTTGACGACCAGCGCGGCCAGCGCCTCGCTCTCGACGTCCTCCGCGATTATCAGGAGCTGGCGGCCGGTCTGCACGACGCTCTCGAGCAGCGGCAGGATCTCGCGCAGGTTCGAAAGTTTCTTCTCGTGGAACAGGATCAGCGGCTCGTCGAGCTCGACCGTCAACTTGTCGGGATTGGTGACGAAATACGGCGACAGGTATCCGCGATCGAAGCGCATCCCTTCGACCAGGTCGAGCACCGTCTCGAGCCCGCGCGCCTCTTCGACGGTGATCACGCCTTCCTTGCCGACCTTGTCCATCGCATCGGCAACGATTTTGCCGATTGCTTTGTCGCCGTTGGCCGAGACCGTCGCGACCTGCTCCAGGCGCTCGCGCTCCTTCACCGGCCGCGACATTTCCTTGATAGTCGCGACTGCCTTGACCACCGCGGCGTCGATTCCGCGCCGCAGTTCCATCGCGGGGAAACCCGCCGCCAGCAGTTTGATACCCTCACGCACGATTGCGCCCGCCAGCACCGTCGCGGTGGTCGTGCCGTCGCCGGCGACGTCGGAGGTCTTCTGCGCGACCTCGCGAATCAGCTTCGCGCCCATGTTCTCAAAGCGGTTATCGAGTTCGATTTCCTTGACCACGGTCACGCCGTCCTTGGTGACGGTCGGTGCGCCGAAGCTCCGCTGGATCATTACGTTACGGCCCTTGGGACCCAGAGTTACGCGCGCGGCTTCCATCACCAGCGTCGCGCCCCTGACAATTCCGACTCTCGCCCTCTCGTGCAGCTCAACCGTTTTGGCCGGCATGTGGATAAATCTCCGTACTTGCTATCGAGTGATTGACTACGCCCGCGCAGATCGCCACATCGGCGGTTGCACGACCGTGTTGAATCTAAACATCGCGTCGCGCGATGCAAGTCCAATCGAGGATCTTTATGAAATTCGCGAGGCGTGCAAGGATAGTCGTTCCAGGTCGGCTGAATTTCTGGCGGAGGCTGTTCATCATGCACCAAACCATCGAGCCTTACCCCGGCAAGCGCGTCGGCGCCGCGCTCGCGGCGATAGGAATAATTTGCGGAGCAATCGCGATGTTGCCGGCTTCGCTCGCGTGGACGGCGGGCAGCTCTCGCGAGATTCACTCTCTATTTCAACATCAAGTTCTTCAAATCGCGGCGGAACCCGCGCCTCCCGTTGCCCAGGACGAGACCAGCGACGATGACAAGGATGTTCCGACGAGCCAGGTCAACAAATACATAAGCGTCTACGAGGCGATGCAGAAAGATCACAGCCTGACCGTCGAGCAAGCCGCTTCCAAGCAAGGTCTTACGGTCGCGCAGTTCCGGGCGCTGGAGAACAAGATCGAGGGCGACGACACCCTGCGCGAGCGGGTTCGCAAGGCCCTAAGGCACGCGGCAAATCCCAAGGACACAGACTCGTCAGACGACTAACCGCCGTCGTTCTGGACTGTTTATTGTCTTTCTTCTCCGCGATTGTTCCCCATGCGCCGGGGGCGATTCCTTCGAGGGAAGGGGTTAGGGGTTAGGTTGACGAGGCCGCCTCGTGCCTCTGCGTCGATTCCTTAGGAAAAACCGAAAGACAATGCGACGAGCCGTCTGCCTAAAGTAATCAATGGAACTTGAGCAGCCCTCGCCGCGCGACGAAAGCCAGAGCGCGACCATTCGCGCCGCGCCCGTCGCGATGCAATGGGAGGTCCTTGCCTATTTCGCGATCCTGAATATCGCGATCGGATTGGGTTCACCGCTGGGTATAGCCGCGATTCCGATCAGCTATTTTCTGAAAGACACGCTTCGTCTCTCTCCGCTGCGTCTTGCTGTTTTCCAGGCGATTGCCTCGATACCCGTCTGCGTCGGATTCGTGTTCGGC
>JBAWCX010000386.1:0-2215 GCA_049590495.1 Binatus sp. (SeqCode) | reverse complement strand
AACTAGGCGTCTCGCGCAACGTCGCCATAATGGCGTACCGGCAACTGCTCGACGAGGGTTACCTGACAGCGCGCAAAGGCGCTGGTACTTTTGTCGCGCGCGAACTGCCGCGCCATCTGACGACGGTCGCCGGGCGGCGGCGAGCCTCCGAAGTGCGGATTGCCTCGCCGGTCCGTCTGTCGGCGTATGCGCGCCGCGTGCGCGAGGCGTCGGGTGGCGTGCAGTTCACGTGGGAGCCGCGGCGCGACGCGCTGCCGTACGATTTTCGGTACGGTCCGCCGTCGTTCACCGATTTTCCGCATGAAACATGGTGCCGGCTAATTGCGCGGCGGGCGCGCCGCGTCACGATTCGCGATCTCGACTACGGGCCGCCCGAAGGATTGCCCGCGCTGCGCGAGGCGATCGCCGAGTACGCCGGCCGCGCACGGGCGATTGCATGCACTCCAGAGCAGGTCCTCGTGGTCAACGGCTCGCAGCAGGCGCTGGATCTGGCGGCGCGCGTGCTCGTCGACCCTGGCGACGTCGTGTTGATGGAAGAGCCTCACTATCGCGGCGCGCGCACCGTGATGAGAGCGGCGGGCGCGAAGATCGAAACGATCGCGGTGGACGAGCATGGCCTGCGTACCAGCGAGCTTGCGCAAAGGCGCACGATCAGCCGGCTTGCGATCGTGACTCCCTCGCATCAGTTTCCAACTGGCGCGGTGATGCCGCTGGGACGGCGGCTCGAGCTGCTCGCATGGGCGCGGCGTTCCGGCGCCTGCGTATTCGAGGACGACTACGACAGCGAGTATCGCTATTCGGGCCGGCCTATCGAGGCACTCGCCGCGCTCGATGAGAGCGGCTGCGTGCTGTACGCGGCGACGTTTTCGAAAGTGATGTTCCCGTCGATCCGGCTGGGATACATGATTCTTCCCGAACGGCTGGTCGAACCGATCCGCTCGGTCAAGGCGCTGATGGACACTGGAGGTCCTACGCTCACACAGGCCGCGCTCGTGGATTTCATACGCGAAGGCCACTTCGAAAGGCATCTGCATCGGACGCGCACGCGCAACTCGCGGCGCCGTGCCGCGATGCTCGACGCGATCGAGCGTCACTTGGGCGCACGCGCCGTGGTCTCGGGCATCAATGCCGGACTTCATCTGATGCTTTGGCTCGGCGATTTGCCCGCGTCGAGAGCGCGCGAGTTGCAGATGCGGGCGGCGCGCGCCGGCGTCGGCGTGTATCCGGTGGCGCCGTTCTATCTCAACCCGCCGAAGCAGGCTGGGCTGCTGCTGGGCTACGCGTCGCTGCCGGAAAAGCAAATCACGGAAGGCATCCGCCGCTTTGCAGCGGTGCTGAACTCGCTCTGAGAGCGGATTGCAATGCTGGTTGATTGGGACCGGTATTCTGCTACATACTATACCCCCTACTGTATATCATTTGAGGTTCCAACGATGAGTCATACGATCCAGGAAAAAGCCAAGTTGCTCCATCGTGTGCGCCGCGTCCGCGGCCAAATCGAAGCGGTCGAGCGGGCACTCGAAGACGAGAAGGGGTGCGCCAGCGTGCTGCACCTGGTGGTCGCTGCGCGCGGCGCGATGAACAGCCTGATGGCTGAGATTATCGAGGGACATATCCGAACGCACGTCGCCGATCCGAATCGCGATCGCGATCGGAGCCGCGCCCAAGGCGCTCAGGAGCTGATCGACGTCGTCCAGGCTTATCTGAAGTAGGGCGGTGCCGCGTATGGAACAAGTAGAGCGAGCTGATACCGTCGAGACGGACGAGCACGACAGCGCGCCGAGCTTCGGATGGATCGAAGCCATTCGAATTGTCGCGGTGGCTCTAGCTGCCGTCGCCGTGCGGCTTCATGTATGGGAGCCGCTGCCGCATATCAGCGTAATCGGCGTCGTCGGAGTTTTGATCGGCGGCTGGCCAATATTCGAAGAGGCGTTCGAGCATGTAGCCGCGCGCCGGATGACGATGGAATTGTCGATGGCAATCGCGATCGTCGCGGCGGCCGCGATCTCCGAATACTTCACCGCGCTTATCATCACGTTGTTCGTGTTGATCGCCGAGGTCCTCGAGGGCATGACGGTTTCCCGCGGCCGTCGCGCGATTCGCGACCTGCTGGATTTCATCCCGCGAACCGTCACCGTTCGCCGCGCCCATGGCGGGCGCGAGATTTCGGCCGCCGAGTTGGTAGTTGGCGATTCGGTGCTGGTCAATCCGGGCG
>JBAWCX010000385.1:0-2984 GCA_049590495.1 Binatus sp. (SeqCode) | reverse complement strand
GAGCAGGGGCAGGAACGTAAGTCGTTGAAGATACCTCTTTGACCTTTTCCGTTGACGAGCCGCATCCGCTGATGAAAGGCACTGCGGCGATACTCAGCAGAGAGATTGCTATCTTGGTTGAATTTCTCATCGTATTTGGCCTCCTTGATCCACTTACCGTCAGTCACCGAAAGGAGATCCGCCAGGGAATTTCATTGTTGACCATCTGCACGTCGGCAATGCTGTCGGCGACAAAAATTGCGTTTTCTGCAGCGTCCCAGGAGTCAGCGGTGCCGGGCAGAGTTATCACCCCATGATCGGTATGTACCTTGATAACGCTTCGCTGCACGACCGATCCATCTTCGGAATACGGGGACTGCCCGGCAGAATGAATCAATGAAAACGCCGGACCGCCAACTGCGATCGTACCGACTAGCGCTGTCGATAAAGCCAATTTTATTCGTGTTTTCATCAGTTTCCTCCTCGCGAGAACTCAGACGCAGCAATTCCCTGGGCTTCGTCTGTATGTAAGTAACAGCAATCGCCATACCACCCCCTGGCGGTACGGCAAATCAGGCCATTTTCGACAGCTGCGTGTGAAGTATTTTCTGGTTGCCGGGCGGTCGAGAAAACCTTCGTCCGCCTTCCTCTGGTTTAGCCACCAATACGACCTTAAATTCGCGGCGGTTTCGGTAGCTAGGCGTGCCTGGCTGAAATGGCCGTTGGTTAGACCCTTCCGAGTAGCGCCAAGACCAGTACGATCATCACAATCGTTCCTAGCGCGCCGCTCGGAAAGTAACCCCAATTCGAGCTGTAAGGCCATGCGGGCAATGCACCGGAGTAGTAGAACTACCAACAGAATCAATAGTAAGAGGCTCATATACGTCTATCCAAAGTTTTTGTTCCTGCGTCCAGTGACGCTTAGTGAATCCATTAAGAATCTAATTAGCAGGAAGCGCGCCAATTGATTGAGCGATTGAAACCGTAATGGTCACAGAAAACAGTAACTTTCGGGCGGGCGTTTCTTACATAGTTCATGAATGCATCATTCGGGACGAACTTTGACGAGGATTTCTGGCGCAGTACTTTGGCGCCGACGCGTGAATTCTTTCCTGAGCAATTCGACAATCCAGACGGAGAAAAAAGGTCCGGCAGGATCGGAGCCGCAAAACGGGGGGAGGCGTCGCGGCCACCGAACCTGCCGGAGGGGGAAGGAAGGACCTAATTGGTTGTTCTTTCCGCAGCGGTCTCAGTAAAGCGTACCGGAACCGTCACGGGCAATCGCCATTGAACCTCCGAGTGCAATTGCGAATCAATAGATGATCAAGCAATCCTCATGCCATCAAGCACGTCCGGAACTTATAAGGCTGTACGCCTTTTTTTCCGCTCGATAGCCATCCCGAAGTGTGAACCGTGTAATTTCTTGTCGGAAATTTTCTACTCATCAGGTTAAGAACGGCTTAACGACTCAGGATGGTGAAAGGCTCTAAAGTCGATTACGCCGCAATTTACATGCTTAAGTGTCTTAGTGGTAAGGATGGGCGACGTACAATAGCCCATTGCCTCAAGGGAGGCTCAAAAATTGCTATTCGCCTCAGTATGCCAACTGAGGTACGCCATGCGCTCAAATACGTTCTCGTTCCTCCTCATCCGGGATCACTCCGGGCGCTTCGTATTAGCAATCGCTGGATCGCTGATCCTCGGCTCGATTGCGCTCAGCGGATGCGCGCAGACTAATTATCAGGACCGCACGTTCTTCAGAGACGAGTACGGCCTCGACACTCACGGACGAAAGACCTGGTTCGATCGCCTGGTCGAACTGGATCCCGGCACTCTCAAGACGCATTTAGCCGCCGACTACGAACAGGCTGCTCCCGAACGGATTGCAGTTCTTCCCTTTGGCGACCGTGGGAGCGGGCAATACGTCGTCGATAAAATCGCGCTGACCAATAGAAACGCGGAAGAGCAAGCCGACTGGGCCTGGACGGACGGAAATCGGATGCGCCGCTCCGTCAATGGATACCTGGCGTCGCGGGAGTTCCTCGATGCAAACCTGATTCAGGTCGATGCTGTACTTCGAGAGCACGGAATCGATTCAGATGAAAAATTGGCGCAGGTTCCTCCCCGGACGCTTGGGAAATGGCTCGGCGTCGATGCCGTAGTGTATGGCGAGGTGACTCACTACGACGCCTACTACGCCTTTCTGCTGTCGGGATGGCAGGTCGGGGCCAACGTCAGGATGGTCTCCACGCACAATGGCGAAGAGCTCTTTTTCGCCGAGGGCAGTCGCTACGACGTAGACTTTTCGCCCGCGTTCGACCCCGTCGATATTGCGATTAACTCGGGCTTCTCGCTCCTGCAGTTGCGTGACGTAGAGCTCGCGCGCGCCGAGGAAGAAGATGCCCGCGAAATCGTCCTGCGGCTGCCCAGATCTGACAAGCTGAAAAGCGCGCTGATCGAGGAAACCCGCAATCGCGAAAACGAACAGGAACTCGACGCCGGCAATACGATTGAAGATTTGGGCGGAACCCTGATACTGCCGGTCGTTTCCAGCTACTGACGTTCGTTGCCGAAGCGTTCGAGCTTGTTGTAGAGGGTTTTGGCGCTGACCCCGAGGATTTCGGCGGCGCGGGTTTTGTTGCCGGCGGTGAACTCGATGGTGCGCGAGATCATTTCCTTCTCGACGTCATCGAGCGAGCTGCCCAGCGCAATCTTGATGAAGCCGCCGTCGCCGCCGCCGGCCGCGCGGAAGTCGTCGGGCAGGTCGGCTTTGTGTATCGTGCGCCCCTCGCACACTATCAGCGCGCGCTCGACCACGTTGCGCAACTGGCGCACGTTGCCCGGCCACGGATGCGCCGCCAGCGCCTTCATGCATTCCTCGTCCACCCCGCTCACCTCTTTCTTGTTCTGCGCCGCGAAATGGTTGATGAACATCTGCGTCAGTTGCGGCAGGTCGTCGATACGCTCGCGCAGCGGCGGCAGCGCGATCGTGAACACGTTGAGCC
>JBAWCX010000384.1:0-2281 GCA_049590495.1 Binatus sp. (SeqCode) | reverse complement strand
GCGCTTTACAGGATTCATGGCCGGACTCGCCACGCTGTTCATGGTCTATTTACTGATCAAATCGCTAATCAACGCTGCCGGTTCAAACTGAACCAGTGCCCGGAATAGAGCGCTGTCAAAGGACCCTCACCTTTCATCCTCTCCCTAACTGGGAGAGGGGAAGAGCGTCGGAGAGGAAAACGGAAAAGGGTTGTTGACCGGATACGCGGTGCGGGTTTGCGCCTGCGCGTGATGAGCGCGTAAACTCGCGTCATTATCAGACTTCGAATTTCCCAACGTGGTGGAGGCGGGCTGTGCTGAACATAGCCCATCGCGGGGCGAGCGGTACTTTTCCCGAGAACACCCTGAGCGCTTTTCGCGCCGCTATCGACGCCGGTGCGGTCATGTGCGAGCTGGACGTTCAGCTCAGCCGCGACGGCGCCGTCGTCGTGATTCACGACGAAACTGTAGACCGCACCACCGACGGCAAGGGCAAAGTCGCGCAGCTGACGCTCGAGGAACTCAAGCGACTCGACGCGGGCGCGAAGTTCAAAGGCACAATCAAGGCTGGCGCGCTCAAGGTCGCCGAGCGAATTCCCACTCTCGACGAGGTGTTTGCCGTTACCAGCGGCAAGTGCGCGCTTAATATAGAGCTCAAAGCGGGCGGCCTCGAGCATCAGGTCGCCCAGATCATGCAGGCGCGCAATGCGCTCAGCGACAGCATCGTGTCGAGCTTCAATTGGGGATATCTGAAAAACATTCAGCAACTGAATTTCAATATTCGCATCGGTTTGCTGGCCGAGGAGAAGCCGGTCGACCTGATGAAGAGCGCGGCCGTGATGCGCGCGCATGCGATCAATCCGCGCTGGGACATGGTGACGGCCGATCTGTGCAACGCCGCGCACGAGCACGGCCTCAAGGTGTACACCTGGACGGTGGATGCGGACGCTCGCATGCGCGCGCTAGTCGAATGCGGCGTTGACGGAATCATGACGAACTACCCGGAGCGGTTGCGGACGGTGCTGGGCGGCTGATGGGACGTTTCGGCGACGACAAGATCGAGGAAGTCCGCACCCGCGCCGATATCGTCGAGATTGTCGGCGCGCACGTGCGTCTGCGGCGCGCGGGGCGTAACTTCGTCGGGCTGTGTCCGTTCCATAATGAAAAGACGCCGTCGTTCTCGGTCAATGCCGAGCGCGGATTCTTTCATTGCTTTGGATGCGGCGCGGGCGGCAGCGTTTTCAACTTTATCATGCGCGTCGAGGGGCTGACGTTTCCCGAAGCGGTGCGTTCGCTGGCGAAAAAATACGCCGTCACGCTCCCTGAGCACGATGTCTCCGGGCCGGCTGCCGGCGAGCGCGAGGCGATGCTCAAGGCCAACGAAGTGGCCGCCGAGTTCTTCGCGCACGTACTGTGGAACACGACCGACGGGGCACAGGCGCGCGACTATCTGAAGTCGCGCGGTATCAGCGTCGAGACGGCGCGCGCGTTCCTGATCGGATTTGCGCCGAGCCGGCCGGCCTCGCTGGCGAAGGCGCTGGAAAAGCGCGGACTGCGCGACGCGGGCGTCAAGGTCGGGCTGGTCAGGAAAGACACTGACGGCGCGTACGATATGTTTCGGGCGCGCGTGATGTTCCCGATTCGCGACGCGCAGGGCCGCGCGATCGCGTTCGGCGGGCGCGTGCTCGACGCGCGGCTGCCCAAGTACATCAACTCTCCCGAGTCTCCCCTCTATTCGAAGGCACGGACGCTCTACGGGCTGTTCGAAGCGCGGCAGGCGATTTCGTCAAGCGCATCATCGGGAAAAGATCGCGCGATTATCGTCGAGGGCTACTTCGACGTGATCGCGCTGTGGCAGGCCGGATTCAAGGAAGCGGTCGCAGGATGCGGCACTGCGCTGACTGTAGATCAGCTTCGCGTGCTGAGCCGATACACAAAGAACGTCATTGCGTGCTTCGATGGCGACTCGGCGGGGCGCAAAGCCTCGATGCGGGCGCTCGAAATTTTCCTGCAGGCGGGGTTGCTGGGTCGCGGGATTTTCATTCCATCGGGCTTCGACCCCGACACGTTCATCCGCGAGCGCGGCGCCGCCGCGTTCGCGGAGCTGACGGAGAATTCCGAGTTGCTGGTCGATTATTTTCTCAGCGAACAGGCCGGAGAGGCGCGCGGCTCGATCGCCGAGCGCGCCCGGGCGGCGCAGCGGGTCGCCGAGATGCTCAAGCTGGTCGGCGATCCGTTCCAGTTCGACTTGCTGGCGCGGAAGGCCGCCGACCTGTTGTCGATAGGCGAGGAAGTGTTGCGC
>JBAWCX010000383.1:0-3839 GCA_049590495.1 Binatus sp. (SeqCode) | reverse complement strand
GGATTCGCGCGCGCATCGAGACCGCGCTGACCGACGCGCGCGAACGAACCCGGCTCGCGCTCAACACTGAAATGGATCGCATCCAGCGCAAGCTCGACGCCGATACCACCACCAATCAGACGAAACTCGACGAGCTCAAGGATTATCTGGGCCGCCTCGATATCGCGCATGGCCAGTTCGAGACCTGGTTCGAGCAGCTCAAGGAGCGGGCCGGCAGCCATGCCTCCGAGATTCCGCCGCCTCCCGCTATCCCGGCCGCGCCGGCCGATTTGGACCTCGGCGGAATCAAGCTCGCGCCCGTTGAGGATATCAGGGACGCCAGGAGCAGGCTCGAAGGCGCGCTCACTATTCCAAGGATCGATCTCAATCTGCCCGAGCTGCCGCCGACCCCGAAAATTCCGCTGCTCAAAATTCCCGAGATGCCCGTAGTCGATCCGAACCTCGCGATTCCGGGCACGCTCGGACTTACCGAGGTCGATCTGACCGGCAAGGAAATCGGCGAGTTCGCGGGATTCAACGCCTTCGATCTCCAGGTGCCGGGTTTCGCGGTGACCTTTCTTTTGATCGGGATGTTGATGGGCGTGTCGCTGGCGCTAATCGACGAGCATGATTGGGGCACGCTCGAGCGGCTGCGCTCCGCGTCGGCGCCGTTGTGGACGACGCTCACCGGAAAGTTGCTCGCGCGATTCGTGGTCGGATTCATCCAGATGGTGGTGCTGTTCGCCGCCGGATACGTGCTGTTTGGAATCTCACTTGGCAACACTCCCGCCGCGCTGATTCTGCCCGCGGCGGCGATCGCGTTCGCGGGCGCGGCCTTCGGCTTGATCGTCGCCGGAATCGGACGCACGCGCGATGCCGTTCTGCCCGTTGGAGCAATCGTGATTATGACGATGGCGGCAATCGGCGGTTGCTGGTGGCCTATAGACTTCGAGCCGCATTGGATGCAGCAGGTCGCGCTCGCGCTGCCGACCACCTGGGCGATGCGCGCTTTCAACGATTTGATGATCCGCAACCTGGCTGCCTCGAGCGCGCTGGTTCCGGCCTTTGTCAATTTCGGTTTCGGAATCATCTACACTGTTGTCGGCGTCGCAGTCGCGCGCCGCCGTTTCGGCTGATCGCATGACGATGGAGCACTTGCCAATTGAGTAAATCCGCAAATGAATTTCGCTATGTACTGATTGCGCTGGCCGGCGCACTCGTGCTGACCGTTTTCCAGCCACGCGCCGCCGGCGCCGCCGTGATGCGATTCAAGGTCGACGCCGATCGGAGCACGGTCAGCGTAACGGTCGCGGAGCCGGCCGCCTTCATTCGCGGCAAAGCTACCGGCACGTTCCGCATAATCGACGGCGCGGTGAGCGGCGACCCCGCCAACATTTCGGCAACGGCGAGAGTGCGGATCCTGATCGACGCGACCAGCTATCGCAGCGACAATCCGTCGCGCGATCGCACCGTCACCGAAAAAACGCTCGAGGCGGACAAATTTCCGACCATCGGATTCGAGAGCAATAGCGTCGTCGGCGTCGTGAAGACCAGTCCCCGCGAGGGCACCGCGATCGTGACCGGCTTCCTTACACTGCACGGCCAGGCGCACGCCATGACCATGTCGGTCCACGCGACCCTCGGCGCGGACGGCAGCTTCACGGGCGACGGCGAAGTGAAGTTCAACTACGAAGAGTTCGGCATCAAGGTGCCCGGCGTTATGTTCGGCGCGATCCTGGCCGGCGACGAGGCCACGGTTCGCTTTCATATCGTCGCCGTCAACGCCGCCGCGCCCTCGCAGTAATCTCCGTTTGTCCGCAGGGCGGTCCATCAACTACAAGGTTGGAGCATGGTGGAACTAGCGACTTTTCCGCGCGGCGCAAAACTCCCGCCCGCGGTATCGGACCTGGCAGCAACGATCGAAGCCGACGGCGGTGCGGCGCTCGCCGCCTACCAGGAGCCGATTGGCGAAAACTGGCATCTGTTCGCGATGCTCCCGCTTGCGAAGGTGGACGCGACGCCATATCAGCGCGACCTTTCGCCAGCGCATCTGAAGCGGATGATCGAAGTGATGAAGAAGCTCGACCGTTTTACCGAGCCGATCGTCGCCGTTCACGCCGCCGGCACCTACTGGACTCCCAACGGCAACCATCGCCGCGCCGCCGCGGTGAAGTCCGGCGCGAAGATGATTCCCGCGATTGTCATGCCGGATCCCGAGGTCGCCTTTCAGATTCTCGCGCTCAATACCGAGAAAGCGCACAACCTGCGCGACAAGGCGCTCGAGGTCATCCGGATGTATCGCGCGCGACTCGCGGACCGGCCCAAATCCCCCGAGAAGGATTTCGCGTTCGAGTTCGAGCGCGCGCATTTCATCACGCTCGGCCTGCTTTATGAAAAGAAGCCCCGGTTTTCGGGTGGCGTTTACGCGCCGCTGCTGAGCCGCGTCGACGGATTCCTGACCAAGCCGCTCACGGATGCTATCGAAGACCGCGAGGAGCGCGCGGCCCAGGTAGAGCGCGCCGACGATTTGGCAGTCGAGCTGGTGGCCGCGGGCAAGAAGCGCGGCCTGATGCATCCTTATCTGAAGAATTTTATCGTCGCGCGATCCAATCCGCTCACGCGTGCGCGAAAAAACCTTCCCACCTGCAAGGCGGCGCTGGCGAGCATGATCAAAGCGCTCGAGGAATTCGATCTGGGCAAAATCCACTTCGGACAGATTCGCGACGCGGCGCAGATCGCCGCCGCCACCTCAGTCGCGGAGCCAACCTGAATACGGTCAAGGCGTCATGATTTCCGGTAGAGGCCTTTGCCGGCCAGCACGAGACCTATAATGCGAGAGTACTCAGTGGCGCAGTTGAACGCCGAAAAATGTGACGGGCACCCGGAAAGGGGGAGTTTCCCGGATACCCGCCGTTACCATCACCTTAGCGATGGGCGCCGTTCGGAAATGTGGCGGGCAGCCGAGAAGGGGGAGTTTCCCGGACACCAGCCGTCGTGTAGTACATCACCTCGCGACGAGCACCGCTGGGCTGCTGGAAGAACAGTCGTTTTTGGGGCATTGACCTGATCCTTGCCGATTTACCTCGAATAATTTCATTTGGAGGCGATCAACGAATCACTTCAACGCCGGCATTTTGAGTCCGGGTATGGCTCCGATCAACCCGAACGTTTGTAACACCCAAATCAACACAACCACGAACACGACAATATTGAGCAAACTCTTGATAGCGCCGGCCATCGGGATGTAGGTATTGATTAGCCACATCACCAAGCCGACTACGACCAGGATCACTACTATATTGACTAGAGTCACCCGGGACACTCCATGAGCGCTTCCACTGTTTCAAAGGACTACCGCGACGCTATTTGTGCGAACTTTTAGGTTACGCCTGCTAGAAAATTAGGTCCACCGGAGCACCTTTGGTTTGGTTACGCTGGGAACAAAGCCCGACGAAGATCATCAGCAAAAATTGCAAATCTTCAGAGCCCGCCGCGACCGACCAGCAACCAGACCACCACCACGACGAGTATGAGCGGCACCAGGCCGCCCGCCGCACCGTAGTTACTATACCCGTAGTAGCCGCCTCCGCCGCCGAACAACAGGATTAATATGATGATTAGTAGCAACATGACATTCTCCTTTCTCTATTTTCTCTAAATCACGAGCGTCATTCGCGGGAATGCTAGTACGGCGACTCATAGGTCGTCGTAGTGCGCCGCTGTTTGCTTCTCTTCTGATGTTCTACACCCATGTCTAGCGATATACATCCACAAGTGCTGGAGCCGAGTCGAATAGAGTTATATGTGGCACCTTTTGAGTAATGCTAAGCGGGATTACATGCATGGATGTGCTGTGAAGC
>JBAWCX010000382.1:0-2228 GCA_049590495.1 Binatus sp. (SeqCode) | reverse complement strand
GCTCACCACCCGACGCCTCGCGCACGCGGCGCGCATACACCGACAGATGCACGGGCGAGGGCATCCGCGCTTCTGCTGTCCGCCGGCGCCCCGCGGCAGTCGTCAGATGGCGCGGCAGTTCGCGCGCGACAAACGTGCCCGCGCCCATCCTGGCCGTCAGGTAACCTTCGTCGAGTAATTGGCGGTACGCCATTATCGCGACATTGCGCGACACGCCCAATTCGAGCGCGAGGTCGCGCGTGGCAGGCACGCGCGCGGCCGCCGCGAGGCGCCCGCTCAGAATATTGCCTCTCAGCGCCCGGTAAATCTGATCGTACAGGGCGCCGTCCGCATCGAGCTTCAGGAACATCGCGCACCTCTCGAAAAGCACCGTACTACGCACGCATCGACGGAAAAAGTGGATCCTTGATTAATTCCTAAAGTGGAACTGTCAGGAGTCCACTCGCTTTCGCCCGCGAGCGCATGATGCTCCATGGACGCCATCGAACAACTCAACCACGATCTGCTTCCATTCGCGAAGCTGCTCGGAATCAGGTTCCTGACCGCGACACCGGAATGCGTAACGGCGGAGATGAAACTTCGCGAGGACATGTGCACGCGGCCTGCCGTGCTGCATGGCGGCGCGATGATGGCGTTCGCGGATACGCTCGGCGCCCGTGCGACTTCGCTGAATCTGCGCGACGGCGCGACCACCACCACGATCGAATCGAAGACCAACTTCATTGCGCCCGCGATGGCCGGCACTACCGTGCATGCGGAGTGCCTCGCGATTCATCGCGGCCGGCGCACGATGGTCTGGCAGACGCGCGTCACGTCGGAGAACGGCAAGCTGCTCGCGATCGTCACACAAACGCAGATGGTTATCTCGAGCGAGCCCAAAAAATAATCGCGAACGTTCAACATGGAATGGAGGAAACCGATGAAGCTCTATTACTCTCCGCTCAGCGTGTACAGCGCCAAACCGCGAATCGCGATGTTCGAGAAGGCGATCGCGCACGAGACCCGGCTCGTCAACTGGACGCCCGCCACCGGATGGATCAAGCCCGACGAACTGCCGCGCCTCAATCCCAAGGCGCAGATCCCGGTGCTCGTCGATGGCGAGGCGGTGATTCTCGACTCGACCATCATCCTCGAATACCTCGACGAGCGTGTTCCCAAGACGCCGCTGTTCCCGACCGGCGCCGCCGAGCGCGCGCGATGCAGAGTGCTCGAGGATCTCGGCGACACGCTGCTCGCGCCCAACCTCGGCGTGCTCGTACGCGAGGTGCTGCTGAAGCCCGACGCGTCGACACGCGATATCGCCGCCGTCGCGCAGACCAAGGCCGAGCTCGCGCGCCAGTATCAGCGGCTCGATCGCGAGCTCGCCACGCGCGAGTACCTGTGCGGCGATTTCAGCGTCGCCGACATCTCGTGCTTCTCGCCGATCAACATCGCGTCGTTGATGGAGGGCGCGCCGTCGCCGGAATTCGTCAACCTGTCGAGCTGGCTGTCGCGGATGCGCAACCGGCCGAGCGTGTCGCGCTACCTGGCCGAGTTCGCCGACGCGACCGCGCCGCTGAGAGCATCGGCCCCAGCAGCCGCACACGCATGATGATACCGGCCCCGACTGTTCCCCTCTCCTGAAGGGAGAGGGGTTAGGGGAGAGGTTGTCTCTACGCCGCCGCCGTTCAATGATCAACGCTATGGCGGCTGTTCTTGTCGACGGACCAGAGACGGCGGCGAAATCTTTCCTGTTTGCGCATGGCGCCGGAGCCCCGATGGATTCGCCGTTCATGCGACGCGTCGCTGAAGGGATCGCGGCGTCAGGCGTTCGGGTGATCCGGTTCGAGTTTCCGTATATGCAGAGGCGGCGGGAGACCGGCAAGGGCGGCGGGCCGGATCCGCCGCGCATCCTGATGCAATCTTTCCGCGAAATGATCGACTCGCAAGGTGGCGGGCGCCGCCTCATGATCGGCGGCAAATCAATGGGCGGCCGGATCGCGACGATGGTCGCGGATGACGCCGCGGCTCTCGGCGTCGTTTGCCTCGGTTACCCGTTTCATCCGCCCGGCAAGCTGGAGAAGACGCGAACCGGTCATCTCGAAACTCTGCGGACGCCGGTGTTGATCCTCCAAGGCACCCGCGACAGCTTTGGCCGTCCCGAAGAAGTGGCCGGTTACAAGCTGTCGCCCGCGATCCGCATCGAGTGGCTCGACGATGGCGACCACTCCTTCAAGCCGCGCGCGCGC
>JBAWCX010000381.1:0-8083 GCA_049590495.1 Binatus sp. (SeqCode) | reverse complement strand
GCCTGACGCCGCGGGATTTGGCGTGCTACTCATACGGTATGGCTAACTGTCAGGCTGCCCCATACTCGCCCGCTCTCCTTTTATTCTGGTTCTCCGTTCCCGCGCGGGCCCGAAAAAAGGGGTTAGGTTCCTTGAACTTCCGCTTCTCGCAAAAACAAATTCTGACGGAACGAAACTACCGATGGTAGTCGAGGCGTCCCAGAACCACCACATATGGTATAGATTGCCTGCCCGCGACCGGTTCCCCTTCCCCCAATGAATCACGCCTCTGCCGTCGTAATCCTCGCGCTGCTCCTGTTCGGCCCGCTCACCGTCGCGACGATCGAGCACAATATCGAGCTCTACTGCCTCGCCCTCGGCGTGCTCGCGACCCTGCTCGGTACCGGCTTCACGCGAGCACTGATCCTCGACGCGCTGCACGAGCCCATCGCCATCAGCATCGCGGTGATCGTCGCGGCTCTTCTCTTCGAATGGACGCGTCCCGCGCTCGACCGGGGATTCCGGCATCTGCGCAGACGGGTATCGCGGCCCGTGCTGACCGCCGCGTCAATTTTCGTGATCGCATCCATTTCGAGCATCATCACCGCGATCGTCGGCGCGCTGGTGCTGATCGAGGTGATCGGTCTGCTGCATTTCCCCAGCGACAAGCGCACGCGCGTGACGGTCGCAGGATGCTTCGCGATCGGCATGGGCGCATCGCTGACTCCCTTGGGCGAGCCGCTCTCAACGCTGGCCGCCCGCGCGCTCGATCTCCACTTCATGGGACTGTTCGAGATGCTGGCGCCGTGGGTATTACCGGGTGTGCTCGCGAGTTCGATAATGGCGGGTATGTTCGCCCGCGGCGAATACGCCGAAGCGCCCGCGGGCGTGCACATGCACCAATCCTACCCGGCGATTTTCGTTCAAGCCGCCAAGGTCTTCGCGTTCATCGTCGGACTCGTGCTGATCAGCCACGCCTACGGCCCGATTGCGAACGAGTACGTCAGCAAAATGAGCAACGACCTTTTGTTCTGGGCCAACACCATGTCGGCCGCGCTCGACAATGCGACCCTGGTCGCGCTCGAAGTCCACAGCATGACGATTCCGCGCGCGCGCGAGGCAATTCTGTCGCTGCTGGTTTCCGGCGGGATGCTGATACCCGGCAACATCCCGAACATCGTGAGCGCCGGCACGCTCAGAATCGGCAGCGCGGCGTGGGCGAAGATCGGCGTGCCGATGGGTCTGGTGATGCTAGGCATTTATTTTGCTGTAATCAAAATGGCGGGCTGATTGGGGAGAAAATTCTTGCAGAATGCACGTGATCCTTCACAAAGGCGCGAATGGTGCAGGATTTGGCGCTGCTTGAATATGCGTCAGGTGCTCGTCGAATGAGCGTTGCTTTCGAGGAGATTTCGTGACAGAAAACGAGGTTCAGAGTTCGATCAAATCCAAGTACAAACATGCCGCCCCGTTAAGCGGCCAGGAGGGTTACGGGTTCGATGACGCCTAAACAAGTATTGGCAATGATCAAGGACAAGGGCGCGGTGATGGTCGATTTGAAATTCATCGACCTGCTCGGCACGTGGCAGCATTTCACTGCCCCGATTTCCGAGTTCAAAGACGAAGCACCATTCGATGAGGGTCTCGGCTTCGACGGGTCGTCGATTCGCGGATGGCAGGCGATCGACGCGAGCGACATGCTGGTAATCCCCGACCCGGACACCGCGGTGCTCGATCCGTTCACCAAAGATCCGACGCTCAGCCTCATCTGCGACATCTCCGATCCGATCACTCGCGCTCCCTACTCTCGCGATCCTCGCAACATCGCGAAGAAGGCCGAGGCGTACCTCAAGTCGACCGGTATCGGCGACACCGTTTACTTTGGTCCCGAGCCCGAGTTCTTCATCTTCGACGGTGTCCAGTACGAGACCACGCAAAACTCCAGCATGCATTACATCGAGTCGAACGAGGGCAACTGGAACACCGGACGCGAGTTTAATGTCGGCGATACCGGCCGCAACGTTGGATACAAGCCTCGCAACAAGGAAGGCTATTTCCCGGTCCCGCCCAACGACAGCTTGCAGGACATCCGCACCGAGATGGTGCTCGAGATGGAGCGGGTCGGCATCCGCGTCGAGAAGCAACATCACGAAGTCGCCACCGCCGGACAGGCCGAAATCGACATGCGCTTCCAGTCGCTGGTCAAGATGGCCGACTGGCTGACCTGGTACAAATACATCTGCAAGAACGTCGCCGTGCGTCACGGCAAGACCGTCACGTTCATGCCCAAGCCGATCTTCGGAGACAACGGCACCGGCATGCACGTCCACCAGAGCATCTGGAAGGGCGACACGCCGCTGTTCGCGGGCAATGGCTACGCAGGCTTCTCGGAGACGGGGATGCACTACATCGCGGGCATCCTGCATCACGCGCCGGCGCTGGCTGCCTTCACCAACCCGGGAACCAACTCGTATCGCCGGCTGGTGCCGGGCTTCGAGGCTCCCATCAACCTGGCGTACTCGTCGCGCAACCGCTCTGCCGCCTGCCGTATCCCGATGTACTCGCCGTCGCCCAAGGCCAAGCGAGTCGAAGTGCGCTTCCCCGACCCGACCTGCAACCCGTACCTCGCGTTCTCGGCGATGATGATGGCGGGAATCGACGGCATCCAGCGCAAGCTCGATCCAGGCCAGCCGCTCGACAAGGACATCTACGCGCTGACTCCCGCGGAGCTGGCCGAGGTGCCCAGTATGCCCGCGTCGCTCGACGAGGCGCTCGGCAACCTGAAGAAGGATCACGAGTTCCTGCTCAAGGGCGATGTGTTCACGCCTGACCTGATCGAGACCTGGATCGAATACAAGATGGCGAAGGAAGTCAGCGCGATTCGTCTGCGGCCCCATCCGTACGAATTCGCGCTCTACTACGACGCGTAAGCACACCACTGCGCGCCGACCAAAGCGAAGCGGCGGGCCAAGTGCCCGCCGCTCCTTTTTCTGTCTCCTCTCTCTTCCCCTCTCCCTGCAAGGGAGAGGATCAAGGTGAGGATCCTTATTCAGCGCGCATTCTTCGCGCGCGATTCAGGATTCTGCCTCTGCTCTCAACGCCAGCGCGATCCCCATCTTCTCTGCGATTGTCCCCCTTCCCCTCTATGTCCGGCTGCAGTACCAAATTACCCTCGCCCGCTCTGCGGGAGAGGGAACGGCGTCCGCGCCTGGGGTGAGGGCCCGAAAAAAGGGGTTAGGGGTTGGTTGGCTTATCCCGGGCGAGCGCTTCGACCTTTTCGAGCCGCTCCTGCAACTTCTTGTTGTCGTCGCGGAGCTTGTCGATATCTTCGCGCAATCGCTGCCCTTCCTCGACGCGGCTGCGGCCCTCGCTGATCGATGTGATCGCGTCGTTCGCATGCCGCTGCACGCGGCCGTCGAGGTCGCGATCGGCCAGTCGCCGCAGCGCTGGGATCGCGCGCGCGTCGCCGATCTCGGCGAAGGCGGACGGGATACGCATCCGCACCATGAACTCGCGATCGTCGACCAGCGGCGTCATGAAATCGAGAATCTCGACGCGCCTGTAATCCTTGAGTGCCGCAAAACGCGCCAGCGCGCCCACCGCGGCCACTCGCGCCCGCGCCGGCCTGCCGTATGCCGAGAAGTCGCGAGCGACGTCGATCGCGCGCTCGTCGCGCAGCTCGGCCATCCCGGCAATCGCGTGCGCTCGTATCACTTCGAGATACGAGTCGCGCTTCAGAGCCTCCGTCAGATGAGCAAACGCGCGCTCGTCGCGCGTCTTGCCGAGCGACAGTACGGCCTCGGCCTCGACAAAGTAGCTTTCGTCGCCTTTCACGACGACCTCAGCCAGTGCCGACGCCGCTCGAGCGTCGCCGCGAAAGTTGCCGAGTGCGCGAGCCACTGCGCGCCGCACCTTCGGATGCGGCAGCTTGAGTCCTTCGAGGATCGCGTCGAGCGCGGCTGTAGTGCGAATCGTGCCAAGCGCGGTCGCCGCGTCAGTCTGCACGCCCCAGAACTTGTCGGTGAGCATCGCGTCGCGCAGCGCCGCTGTCGCCTGAGGACTGCCTTCAGTGCCGAGCTCGCGAGCTGCCCCCGCGCGGCCGATCGCTTCAGGAGCGTGGCGCAGCACGGCTTCGAGCGCCTCGCGCCCGCGCTTGTGCTTGAGGGTCTTCAGGATGTCGTGCTCGGGATCGAAGCGCACCGCCTTCGGCGCCTTCTCCATGACAAAGTTGAACCCCTGCTCGCGATCCTTTATCTCGACGCGATGGCGAGTCTCGTGACCGTCGGCATCCATCAGCGCAATCGTGACCGGAAAGCTGAACGCGGAAGCGATCGTGTCGCCGGTCTTGTGCGTCTGCTTGACGGTGACGCTGAGCAGTTTCTTCTTGTCGTCGAAGGCACTCGTCACTTCGATTTCG
The DNA here is from genome assembly GCA_049590495.1 of Binatus sp. (SeqCode). Classification (GTDB taxonomy): domain Bacteria; phylum Desulfobacterota; class Binatia; order Binatales; family Binataceae; genus Binatus. Next base: position 3,687 of record JBAWCX010000381.1, on the reverse strand, counting down.
GGATGCCCTTCCTTGTACACCCACTGGTCGAAGAAGAAGTCGAGACTGCGGCCCGTCGTCTCCTCGAACGCGCGCTGCAGGTCCTGCGTGATGACGTTGCCGCCGCGATGCCGCGTGCAATACAAGTTGAGCGACTTGAAAAACAGCTCGTCGCCGATGAGTCGGCGGAGCATATGCAGCACCAGGCTGCCCTTCTCGTAAAGATGGCGATCGAACAGCTCGATCGGCGTGCGATACCGGTTGCATACGATCGGACGGCGGTAGCGATTGGCGTCTTCATCGAGATAGGCCTCGCGATCCTGGCGCACATTCCACGCGAACTCGTCGGCGCCGAGATTTTCCTCGCACCAGAGCGCCTCAAAGTAGGTAGCGAAGCCCTCGTTGAGCCACGCGTGCGCCCAATCGCGGCAGGTGAGCAGATCGCCCCACCATTGATGAGCCAGTTCGTGCGCGACCAGCGGATCGCTCTTGAAGTCGAGATGCGCGCGCGCGTCGTGCAGCGTGCTGTCGGTTTGCGTGGTCGCCGACGTGTTTTCCATCCCGCCGAAAATGAAATCGCTGACCGCCACCTGCGCATACTTCGCGTAAGGATAGGGCACGCCGATCGCGCGCTCAAAAAACTGGATCATCTTCGGGGTGTTGCCGAATGCGCGGCGCGCGTCGTCCTCGCGCCCGGGCTGGACATAGTAAGTGACAGGAGTGTTACCCGCGCGTTCTTCGATCATCGTGAACTCGCCGGCGGCCAGCGTGATCAGATACGAGGAATGCGGCACCTCATGACGCCAATGATAGGTGCGCGTCTTCGCCGCGGCGCTGGAAGACGTGCCGATCAGCGCGCCGTTGGAAACCGCGGTGAATTTTTCGGGTACGGTCGCGATGATCTCGCTGGTGGTGCGATTGTTGGGGTAGTCGTAACAGGGAAACCAGTAGCGCGAGTCCTCGTCTTCGCCCTGCGTCCACGCTTGCTGCGGCTTGTTCGGATAGCCGGCGTCGGGGCCGACAAAATACAGTCCACGACGCGGCTGGCTCGCGTAGTCGATTGCGATCTCGATTTCTTCGCCGGCGGCGAGCGCGTGCGGCATAGCGATCCGCAGCTTGCCGTCGGAGGTCTCAAAGGTCGCAGGCTCGCCACCCGCGCGCACGCCGCGAATGTCCAGCTCGGCGGCGTCGAATTCGAGCCGCTCGAGCGGACCGGCGATCGCGGACAGTCGATGCGTCGCGGTGCCCGAGATTCGTTTCGCGTCGAAGTCGAGCGCGACTTCGAGCTTGATATGGTTGATGCTGGCGGCGCGATCGCGCGCCCATTTTGCCTCGACGTGTTGCGGCTGAAACGCGCGGCGTCCACGGGCGAACGCGACGGTAAAGGCCTCGCGATCGCCAAGCTCCATCGCCAACTGATCGAGAAATCGCGGCTTATGCATGGCGCTGATGTTATGAACCGCGGTGCCCGCGCGCAAACGGGAAAGGAGGCAAACCGATTGAATGCGGGGCTCCTCGCCCCGCGCCCTCGGCAGGGGTGACCCCTGCACCCGGTATCAGGAGGAGAAAAGATGCGGACTTACGCCCTGTTAGAAGCGAGGGGGAAGAAAGCCGTGTCACGCATCGAGCATCACGATAACGGCTTCGTTCGGTGCGAGCGTCAGCGTCGATTTCGCGGAATCCGCCGGGCGACTGGCAATCGTGCTCAGCAGGATCTTGCCGGCTGGCAACTCGATCTCGCGCGGCTCGTCGGTGAAATTCAGCGCGACGACAATGTGCTGTGCGGACGTGTCGCGATGGAACACCAGGCAATCTTCCGGCGCTCCTTCGAAGGCGCGATAGCTGCCCTCGACAATCGCGGGCGTTGATTTGCGGAGTTGGATCAGCCGGCGGTAGAGCGCAAGTATCGAGTGCGGATCGTTCAACTGGTTTGCGACGTTGACCGCCTTGAAGTCTCCGCACAGCAGCCACGTCTTTGCGCTCGCCGAGAATCCGCCGTTGCGCGCGTCAGACCATTGCATCGGCGAGCGACAGCCGTCGCGTCCGACCGGATCGCGTTTGCTATCGGCGGGGATTTCCGCGTCGCGCATTCCGATTTCTTCGCCGTAGTAGATGAACGGCGTGCCGCGCAACGTCAGGAGCATCACGGCTGCGACGCGGGCGCGCGCTTCCGCATCGCCACCGCGCGCATAGCGCGAGATATGGCGTGAGAAGTCGTGATTCGAGAGCGTCCAGGTCGGCCACGCGCCGGCGCCGAAGGATTTTTCAGTCAACTCGATCGCGTCGCGGAAGCGCCTCGCGTCATAGCGAGCGAGCAGAAAGCGGAAGTTGAACGCGAGCTGCAGCTCGTCCGGCCGCAGGTAGTCCGCCAGCCGCTCCTGCTCGCGCGGCCACGTCTCGCCGACCAGTATCCGCTCTTGATATCCGTCGGCGACGCGCCGAAATCCCCGAACGATGTCGTGAACCTCGGGCCGATCGGTGCTGTAAAGAGGATCCGGCATACCCCGCCTAAGCCAGGGAATGTCCGGATCGTTGGCGTCGCGAATCGGATTGTCGCGCAGCTGGTCGTCTTTGATCAGATTGGCGATCACGTCGATGCGGAAACCGTCGGCGCCGCGTTTCAACCAGAAGCGGATGACATCGTGCATCGCCTCGACCACTTCCGGATTTCGAAAATTCAGATCCGGTTGCTGCTCGAGGAATGTGTGCAGGTACCAGGCCTGCGAGCCCGTATCGTACTTCCACGCGGGACCGCCGAAGGTGCTCTGCCAATTGTTCGGCGCGTGATCGGGCGTGCCGGGAACCCAGATATACCAGTCGCGTTTCGGATTCGTGCGCGACGCTCGCGACTCGACGAACCATGGATGCTGATTCGAAGTGTGGTTGGGCACCAGATCGACGATCACTCGAATCCCGCGCCGATGCGCCTCCGCGATCAGCCGATCGAAGGCGGCGAGATCGCCGAGGTCCGGATGAATGCCGCAGTAGTCGCTGACGTCGTAGCCCCAGTCGTCGAGGGGCGACGGGTTGATCGGGTTCAGCCAGATGGCGTCGATGCCGAGCACGCTCAGATAGTCGAGATGCGCCGTGACGCCGTCGAGGTCGCCGATGCCGTCGCCGTTAGAATCGGCAAACGAGCGCGGATAGATCTGGTAGAACACAGCGCGCTGCCACCACTGGAGAGCCATCGCGCAGTTAGCCGCCCCGCGTTCAGCCGATGCGCGAGCCCATCATGTCGGCGAAGTTGGCCGCGTAGAATTGTTCCCTGGCGGCCTCCGACAGATTCGGTGTCGACAGCTCGAAGCGCTTCAGCGGATTGCGCCCGCCCTCGATGTGCGGGTAGTCCGACGAGAACATGCACAGCTCCGGGCCGGCTTGCTCGACGATCCATCCCACCGGCTCGTGCGGATAGGGCGTGAAGCGCAGATTGCGGCGGACATAGTCGGACGCCTTCATCGGCAGGCTCAGATATTTCTCGGATTTCACGAACGTCTCCTGCGAGATGTCGAGACGCCGCAGCCACGGCACGATCCACATCGCACCCTGCTCGATGCATCCGCCACGCAGCCGCGGGAACTGTTCGAAGATGCCGTCGAGGACCATCGCCGACAGAAAAATTTCCGGCATCACGTGGATCGTCATGAAATCTTTCGAGCGAATGTTCTCGCCGCCGCCGAGGAAGTCGGTCACCGGGCGATCGTTGTTGTG
>JBAWCX010000380.1:0-2464 GCA_049590495.1 Binatus sp. (SeqCode) | reverse complement strand
GGGTAGTTTCGTTCCGTCAAAAATTGTTTTTGCCGGAAGACCAGATCGTCCAGGTTCGGGCGAGCGTGAGGCATTGTGACGGATGATCATGGCCTATGAGTAGCACACAAAATCCGGAAGGGTCAGGCTGAAAAGTTCAGGGGCTAGAAACAGTGCCCGGATGGAAGAACCTAACCCCTAACCCCTTCCCGCGCGGGAAGGGGGACCGGAAAAAATTCGCGGGTGCGGCTAGCCGATGCCGAGGCCTAGGTCGGTGATGAAGCTCCAATGGTGCTCGTCGCTGGAGGCGTAGTTCTGGAGCTTCAAACGGATAGTCAGCTTGTAGGTGCCGTCGTCGGAACGGGCGGCGACGGGAGGATTCTCGTACCAGATGCTTTTCCTGCAGACGTCGAGCATCATCTGATCGATTTTGGCCTTGCCACTGTGCTGCTCGAGGATCAGTTCAGTGAGCTTGCCGCTTTTGTTCAGGATAGCGGTGATGACGACGGCTTTGAGCTCGGTGGGCAGCTTGGTTCTTGAGATTTCTTCGCTCTTCTCGGCGATGAAGAGCCGCGCAAATATGCGATCGAGAATGACTGAGGAAAAATCTCCGAACTGGGCGGCCTTGCTGTTGAGCAGGCGCACTGTGGCGGGATTCCTGTCATTGCCAACCTCGCGTGAGATGCCTGGATCGGTCTGATAGGTGCGGGGTCCGGCTGTGACTGGCCCCTCGTCGCGCAGCAGTCCTTCGCCGGGAGCGGGCGCCTGTTCGATAGCGAGCGGATTGACGGGGGTGGCGACGACCTCATTCAAGTTAGTCAGCAACTTCGCCTGCGGCTGGACCGGGTCGGGATTCGGCGGTGGTGGCTTGTCCTCCGCGGCGCATCCGGCGGCGAAGATAGCGGTGGCCAGCATGAGCGCAAAAAACCGTTTCAGTTGTGGGCGGCTCATTTGGGTTTTTCCCGCTGATTATCCTTGTCCAAATCCAGAGCGACGATTGCCGGACGCGCATCATTGTAGTCGGCGACGAACGCGTCGAAAAGTTCTTCTCCGAATGCGCGTTCCTCGGCGCGAACCTTATCGTTGTGCTCCTGTGCGATTGCGTCGCCGATTCGCGCGAGCAATTCGAGCGTCGGCGAGTAATTCAACTGTGCCGTGGCGCCGCCGGAGAAATCGTAAGTCCCGTTGGGGAGCTGGCGTGAGCCGATCTTTGTGTCGAGGCCGCCGTTGCCGGTCGCCAGCACGCGCAGAAAATCGCCGGCAATCAAATCCATCATCTGATGCACGCCGGGCGGCGCGACCAGTTGCGGGACCGTGTTCATCCGGTTGTCGAACGTCACCGCGCTCGGGCCGCGTCGGTAGTCAGTAGTGAATCCAATGTTGGCGAGACCGAAGTTCATCGCGAGACTGGTAATCTGCCCCGACGCGACGGTGCGGTAACTGCCGCGCGCGATTTCGCCGAGCGCGATGCTGTTGCCCGCCGATTGCATCGCGGCGTTGAAGGGCGTTAGCAGGCCGTTGCGAAGCATCATCGTGACGCGAATGTGGCCGTGATCGAAAGATTCGCGGAACCAGTAATTACCGTGGGTATCGAAAATCTCGGACTTCGCTGTCACTGCGGGCACGAGCTTGCGATAGAAATCGTAGAGCAGCGGATATTTTTTTAGGGCGTCCTGGCGAACTTCAGCATCGACGTTGAAGAGCACGATGGGGCCGGCGGGCGAATTGAATTCGTCGAGCAGGTTGTTGAATTTAAAGTAGTGGTCGAACTTCGCAGCGAGATGCGGCATCCCGCGGTGAAATCGGTCGAGCGCGGCGCGGTCATGATGGTTGAAGGTGCCGGGTGCGGAATCCCACGGCGGCTTCAGGTCGCCATGAAACTCGCGCAGCATGTCGGCGATCGCATCAACCAGCGCGCCGAGACCGTAGGTGTCGATCATCAACTCGCCCGCTAGCGAGCCAGTGACGCTCGAAACGTTGTCGGCGGTTGAATCTCCCGTGGGCTTGAGGCCGAAGATGCCCGAGAATCGCGCCGGCTCCTCCGGACTCTGCCAATACTGAGCCAGCGTGTAGAGGTAGCCGGCGTCATCGGGCCGTCCCGCCACGCAAATCGCGTGCGTGCCGTCAGGCAGGTCGCGCCACGGGATTCCATTCTTCGAGTACAGGGCGGCGGCGCGGATCAGGGTCGATTGGCGCGGCGGCAGCACGTCGAGGACATCCTGCAGCGCGGGAGCGAGCTTGGGATGGAAGGAAATCTTGCGCTGGAAGCCGAGCTGGCGATCGAGGATCGCGATCGCACGCGACGCGCGCGCGGGACCGGGCGGCGCGAGATAAACGATCGGTGCGAACAGGGTTCGGCTGTCGGGAGCGAAGCCGGCATTGGCGCTAACAGGAGGCGGCGTGGGATTCGAGGGCGAAGATGCGGCGTAGCTGGCAATCGTGCAGATCGTGATTAGAATTGTTGCGAATGAGGTGACGATAGCGA
>JBAWCX010000379.1:0-5594 GCA_049590495.1 Binatus sp. (SeqCode) | reverse complement strand
TCGCTTTCGCCCGCGGTCGCAATAGCTACTTCGGCGTATGTATAGGCGATCTGGACTGTCTCGCCAGCTGTGATTGCACCGCCCGGGATCGCACTGACTATTCCGTTCGCGCGATCTACCGAGTAATCCGTGCCCTGGATCAGCGCTGAACCGCCCGGGCCCGTGATGCTGACGGCAAACACGTTGCCCTGTGGAAGCTGTACCTGCTGGCCCGAATTGAACGTGTATGCTGTCGCGCCAACCGTGATCGAAGTCTGCCCTCCTTCTTCAAGCGCGATACCTTTGATGAAGAGCGGGAAATCATCGGGTCGCGAGCCTTCGACGGCCACCGTGCTCAGCGTGAACGTCGAGGCGTACGTCCACACACCGCCCTGCTTGTCGCGCTTTACGAATTTTTCGCGTATCGGAAACATCTTGCGGCATCCCGGAATCAGATATCCGGTCAGCGCGGTGCGAATGCTTTCGATTATCGCGTAGGCGCCGGGACTCGGCCCCGACGCGTCTCCGCCGACCGCCCATCCGAGGTCGCGCATCATTATCGCGATCTCGAACTCGAGTTTGCGCTCCTGGATTATCGCCGCGGTGTCGAGCAACTCGCCGTACTGCGCGCCCTTGTACATCACCAGCGCCGCGCCCACGCGATGCGTCAGGCGCCAGGTCTCGGGACTGTCCGGATAGTGCGCGATCTCGATCGAGCTGATTTGCGAACGCAGCTGATTGACGATCGCGTCTTCGATCGTCGCGATATCAATCGCCGTCGGCGGCGTGAACGTAACGCCATTCCACGGCGCGTCCAGCATGACCCCCATCTCAGTAGCCCTTCAATTTGTGGCGGTTGAAAACGCGATCCGGCCCCTGCACTGCTTCCACCGCTCCCGCCAACTGGGGTTCCTGGCCGTCTGCCGCCAGCCCGAGTGTGAGCTCACCGGCCGCGACCTTCGCGAGCATCGCGACTGCGTCCTCATAACGCTTGCGTGCATCTTCGAGGTCGTGCAGCGGCCGCAGCGATTGCAGCCGGTACATCGCGATGTCGGTGGTGAGACGGTTGAGAACCGCCGGCGGATCGACCAGCGGCAGTGCGAAGCGCCCTTCGATGTATCCGTCGATTTCCGCTGAAGCGTCGGCCAGGGCCTGCGTGATCGGTACGTCATTCACCGTTGTCGCGGTAGGATCTTCATTAGTCAGTTGAACCAGGTCTCGATTAGGGTATCGGTTGATCATGTCCTGCGCGGTCGCGTAGCTCACTGTCGTAACCTCATCGCCTCGGAAGTGACTATTCGCCCGAAAGGCCTCTCCGCGGGCGCTGGACAACTAACTTGCGCCCGCGGAGAGTGGGCTCGCATTCCGGCGCCGTGGGCAGGAGGGGGACCCGCGGCAGACCGGCTCAGGGAAACTGCTTTCATCGCCGCGTCCTTACGCCAGGAACTCACTGACTATAAGGTCCGCGCTGTTGCGCCAGATGTTCGAGGTCGCGACGGTCGCGCTTGCGCCGGCGCCGGCCATGAACTCCGAGTTCAGCAATTGACGCGCGACTTCTTCCAGCGTCGGCGGCACCAGCAGGTACACGCCGCTGCGGCTCGAAAGCGCGCCAAACGGCTGTCCCGCATCGGTTTTGAACGCTCTCATCGCCGCGCGCACTGCTCCGTAGTTGGTCGGATTGCTGAGATCGGTGTTGCTCGCGTACGCCAACTGCCACAGCCCGACTCCTGTGTTGGCCCTGCCGTCGACGCCGTAACGAAACTCGCGCCGATTGAACACCGCCTCATCCGCGACATTAGTCATTCGCGTGACTGCGTATTCGCGTCGCAGCTGAAAGATGAAAGGACGAATCACCCGCGACGCGTCGATCAGGTACCAGTACGCACCCGACCCGCTCGAGTTGATATTCGCGGCCGTCGTCCCGGCCTGGCCCATCAGGCCGACTGGATGACTCGCCGAGAAAAATGGCACCCCATCGAAGCCGACCACGTCGCCCGGATTCGCCACCGCGTCCTTGATCATCGCGAACAGCAGCATGTCCGGATGCACCTTGGTGTCCCATCCGAGCTGCTCGATGATCGGCTCGTACGCGCCGTAAGTGTCGTCCTCGATATCGTTGCGATCGATGGCGACAGTATCTTCGAAATTCCGATTGACTATTGTGTATTCATGCGTCTCGAGCGCCTGGATTACTCTGTCGCCTAGCCACTCGCGGAACTTGGTAGTGCGGCCGAGCCACGGATAGGTAGTCTGGCGCGACGCCGAACGCACTACGCTGGTGATTTGCTCGTAGTATGACGGTGGCTTCTCGAACCCGCGCTGGAAGACGACGTCGAAGCCGGTGAACAATGCGGTCAGATTCGCTGCGCTGATTTCCATCTAATTCTTCCTCGTCTTCATTTTTTCGCTTTTCACTTTTCACCGAGCGTCAACGTCATGCGGCCGCGGTCGACTGATGCCAGAAATCCACCCACACCTGGCCGCTCGGATCGATCGCAACTACCGTTCCGGCCACCGCGTATTGCTGCACGGCCGCCCCACTTGCGCGATCGGTCGCCGTGACGTTGTTGTCGTCGAGCGCGAAGCAGACCAGCCCGACTTGCGCTACGCCAACCGATCCATCCGTCGCGTAGAGGAACACTCCCTTGCGAGCAGTGATCGAAATGGCGCCCGCCGCGCCCGGATTGTTGATCGCGTTCTGCCCTGGGATTCCGTGGCTCACGTATTCGGCGCGCCCAACGACCTTGAGTGCATTCGCGACGGTCGTCGTCGCCGACGCCGGCACCGCGTTGCCCGCCGCGTTCAGCGCGACGATCCCGCCCAGGTAAACGTTGGTGTTCGCTTCGACCGGATAAACGCGCATCCGGCCGCCATCGGCCATCTCGGGCGTGTTTCGCGCATTGGTTAGAGCCGCCATCTTTTCACCCTTGTTGAATGCGCGCCCGCGGCTTTTTCGGTCTTCGAAGCCGCTCGAGGCGCGAGTTAATCTCGGTTGTTTCGAAAATCAGCGCCGCGGATTTCCGCATTTCGCAGATCGGCTTCAGCTCGTTCCAGGCTCAGGAAGTCCGCCCGTCCCCGCTTGCGCCGCACAAACTCCGAATGCTTGAGGCCGAGCTGCGCGCAGATTGCGAGCTCCGCCGCGTTGAGCCCGCCCGCGCGCCGGTCTGCCGGCGGCTCGCCCCCCAACCCCAGGTTTTCGCCGACGATCGACGGCTGCTTGGCGGCGAACGCCTGGAATCCTCGCGCGTCCGCGGCGCAGTACGCGATCGCCCACTCGCGCTGCGCCGGCACGATTTTGCCCGCGCGAATCGCCTCCTCCACCGTATGCGCGGCGCGCTCGCGCGCGCGCTCGGCCTTGAGCGCATTGAGTTCGGTGAGTGTCCGTTCGAATTCCGCGATCGCCACAAAATGCGCCGGGTCGTGCGCATGCGCGCCGGTCGCCGACGCTGTCGCATCGGCGGCCGCCCGCAGCTCGCGCACTTTTGCGACGACCTCCGCGACGGTCGCATCGCCCTCGAGACTCGGAAGCTCCCGCAACTCTTCAGTTGGAAATTCCATGCGTTCGTCCCTCGCGTTTGACGCCGCCGCGCGCGACGCCGCTATCGCGGTCAGATGAAGATTTGGATTGTTGGTGAGACCGGCTCGCAGCAGCCGGGTCACGACCCCGTCTTTCGGATCGAACTGGAACACGGGCGACACGTATCGGTACTCGCGCGCCACGATCGAATTCGCCGCCCGCGCCGTCCATTCCACGCGCCCCCACACCGCGCCGCCACGCACTTCGAGTTCCCGAATCCATCCGGCCGCCGGAGCAGGCCGTCCCTCGGGCGCGCCAAAGTCGGTCGCATGGTCGTAGTCGATCGGCAGGCCCGCATTCATCTGCATCGCGCTCGTCGAATCGATTACCGCCGCCGGATCGTCAAGTCGAAATGGCCCGCGCCCGTCGCGCCCGTAGAATACGCCGGCCGGCAGCAGCTCGATCCATTCCGGCGCCGCCGCTACTTTCTCTTGCGCTTCCGATGGCGAGGCGGGCGCACCGGCGGTATCGATCACGAACGAAGGAATCAGTTTGCCCGCCCGCGTCTCGCTCTCACCGCCGGTGCGTGTAATGAGGTGTTCCATCGAGGGGCATTGTGCACCGCGTTTCGAATTTGCATAAGGCTGAACAGTTCAGCCCTGAACTTTTGTGGCTATCGGTTAAATCATCGCTACTAATGGTAGATGCCGCCTCGCGTTCAGCCGCGCCGTCCTGTTAAAAATTGCCTGCCATGAAAGCCGCTTCGCCCATGATCGAAGTGACCGCGCTGCGCGTCGAGCGCGAAGCCGTCATCCTCGAATCGATCGATTGGCGCGTCGCACGCGGCGAGCATTGGGCGATTCTCGGCGCCAACGGCTCGGGCAAGACTTCGCTGTTGCGCGCGCTGACCGGATACCTGCCGCCCACCGCCGGGCAAATTCGCGTGCTCGGCAAGACCTACGGACGCTTTGACTGGCGCGATCTGAGGACGCGTATCGGGCTGGTCAGTTCCAGCGTGCATCAGATGATGGAGGACGGCGAGACGGCTCTCAAAGCCGTCGTCAGCGGACGCTACGCGCAAATCGGCTACTGGGGCGAGCTACGCGACGACGACCGCCGAGCCGCCGACACAATCCTGCGGCGCATCGAGGCTCGCGCGCTCCGCGATCGTCCGTGGCGGTTTCTATCGCAGGGCGAACGCCAGCGCGTGCTGATCGGGCGCGCGCTGATGGCCTCGCCGAAGCTCATGATCCTCGACGAGCCGTGCGCCGGACTCGACCCGGTCGCTCGCGAGCACTGCCTGCAATTCATTCAACGCCTCGCCCGCCATCGCGGCGCGCCCACGATGGTGCTGGTCACCCATCACGTCGAGGAGATCGTCGCGACGTTCTCGCACGTGCTGGTGCTAAAGGCCGGGCGCGTGCTGGCGGCCGGACCGCGCGAGCGAGTGCTCACATCCGCAATACTGTCCAACGCGTTCGCCGCGCCGGTACGCCTAACGCGCGCACGCGGCAGGTACTCACTGTCGGTGCGACCGCACCGGGGAATCGTAATTTGAAGGGTACACTTAATTTAATGTGAAACCCGCGGTGGGTTTCACACTTCCTTCGGCAGGGGTGACCCCTGCACCCAGTATTAAGAGAATAGGCGGGCGAAGTTTACCCTGAGTAGTGGGAAGGGAAGCAATGGCGATTTCAATTCCCTGGTTCGTCAGTGGAAAGCGGCGGGCCATCTTTGGCCCGCCGCTCTCTTGCGTGCTGTGTTGAGGCGGCCGTCTACTACTTTGCTGCCTTGCCGGTTCCGGATAGCGGAATCATCTGGGGGTTGGTTGTCGCACTGTCGTTGACCGTCAACATTCCTTCGTGCGCTGAGGTATCCGGCGGCGTAAAGGTCACCAGAACCTTACAGCTCTTGCCCGGCGCCAAGGTTGTCGTGCATTGGCTGGTGACCGCGAACGGCGTCCCCGCCGTCGTCGTCTCGCCGAAGATCATGACGCTGATCTTCGACTTCTTGGAGCTAGTGTTCTTGATCGTTACCTTCTTGGGTTTGCTGGCTTTGCCGACCGTGTCCTTGGTGCCAAAAGACACAGAACTGGGTT
>JBAWCX010000378.1:0-10590 GCA_049590495.1 Binatus sp. (SeqCode) | reverse complement strand
CCCTGAGTACTCGTAGGGTCCCTGTTTGAAAGTTTAAGGGCGGAGTTAGAAATGCCCGACGGAGTCGCAGCCTAGTGGCCGCGACTCCGTCGGGTTGGGGGGAGGAGGTTTCTTGTACTTACTCGGTCGGGGTTGAATCGCTGCTCGGGCCGCTTTGTGCCCACAGCGCTTTCATCTCGGCGTGAATCGAATCGAGCTTGGCCTTGGTCGCGGAGATTTGCGCGAGCTGCGCCGGGGTCAGCACGTTGCGGATCGCGACGGCATCCTGAATCTGCTCATTCGTCATCTGATCATGAATCTGAGTGATGGTCGTAACGGAGGCGGACAAGTCGCTGGCAGCTACCGTGCCGGTCGACGTGTACTTGGCCGCAATTGCCTGCTTGGCGGTCCTGAGCTCCTGCATTTCAGCCTTCCGCGAGGCGTGCCGCGCTTTGAAAATGGCGTGGATCTGCTCCTTCTGTGCGTCAGTCAGATTGGCGGTTCTCAACAACAACGGAAGCGGGACTCCGAGCGCGTCCATACCGCCGCCGTGGCGGAATCCGCGATGCCCCATGTGACCACCCATGCCGCCCGAATTCGATGAAGCGACATGCGCGACCGCAGCGACCAACAGGATTGCCATAACTACGGGAACGATGCCGCGCGAGAACTTCGAAACCATAAATAACTCCTTGAGTGAGCGCCACCTTACATTGGCGGCGATTTGCTCTATGCTTAATGTACGTTAACCAAAAAAACCGGTTACGCACCCCCGCGATCGGACACGCTTTGTGTGCCATCGGCGACTAATTTCGGCGGCCGGCCATCAATTGGTTCGCGTCGGCATAGCTGGTCGCACCCTCTAGCATCGATTCGTACCTGCCAGTGGTCAATAACTCTACGACCGTCTTCTGCAATGACGACATTGCGCCGAGAGTCAGCCGGGTGCCGACGCTCAGTCGCGCGACGCCCAGGCGCTCGAGCTCGTCGGGAGCCGGAATGCCGGGGAACGCGAGCAGGTTGAGCGGGCCGTCGAGGGCAGGGACGATTCGCTCGATGTCCGTGCGACGGCTGACGGCCGGGAGGAAAAGACAGTCGGCGCCGGCCTTGCGGTACGCATTTGCGCGCCGAACTGCGTGTTCGAAACGCGCGTCGGGCTCGCCGATTCCGAGCAGGTACACGTCGGTGCGCGCGTTGATGACGAGGGGAACGCCACTGGAGTCTGCCGCTTCGCGCGCGGCGCGCACGCGCTCGACGGCAACGTCCAAATCGTAGAGGCGCGGGGCGCCCTCGTGGACCTGGTCTTCGAGATTGATTCCGACCGCGCCGGCGTCGATGACGCGGCGAACGGTCTCGCCAACTTCGCGGGCGTCGTGCGCAAAGCCGGACTCGATGTCCGCCGAGACAGGAAGCGTTACGACGCGAGCGATCCGGGCGATGGCGGCAATCATCTCATCGCGTGGAATCGCCTCGCCGTCGGGATAGCCGACTGAAAAGGCGACGCCGGCGCTGGTGGTCGCGATCGCCCGCGCGCCCGCTTCCTCGATTACGCGCGCGCTCATCGCGTCCCACGCGTTGGGTAGCACCAGGATGCGCGATCGATCGTGCATCGCTCGAAGTGCTTCTGCCTTGGCCCGTTGCGTATCGCGGTTCATGTTGCCTCCTTGATTCTCTGAATACATACAACACCGCATCGGGCTTCGTGTGAAATCGCGCGGTCAAAATTCAATGAAAATCATGCGACGGCGGGACTGCGCCGGGAATCTTGATCTCCTCGAAGCGCCGCGCGCGAATCGCGGTCACGCCGTCAACCTGTTGGAGCACGCCTTCGGCCAGCAGGATTCCGGCGCTGCGCAGCAGCAGGCGATTCTGCTGGAACAGGTCGGGCGTGACGATCAGGTTGGCAATCCCGGTTTCATCCTCGAGCGTGATGAACAGAAAGCCCTTGGCCGTGCCGGGGCGTTGGCGCACGATCACGACGCCGGCCGTCTTCACCCATGATTGATGTTTGGCGCGCGTGAGATCGTCGGCGCTCAGAATTCCGCGTGCGGTCAAATCGCCGCGCAGATACGTCATCAGATGTGGCCCGGTGGTGAGGCCGGTCGCAGCGTAGTCCGCCAGCGTTTCCTCGATCAGGGACATCGTTGCGAGGGGAACCTCGCTGTCGCGCGGTTTCGCGCCAGCCAGCAGGCTCGTGGGATCGCGCTCGACAGCGGCCGCATTCCACATCGCATGGCGGCGCGCCAGGCCGAACGCGGCGAACGCGCCCGCGTAGGCGAGCGCGTCGATCTCGCGGCGGTTCGGTCCGACGCGCGCGGTAAGATCGGCAATCGAATCGAACTGCCGCCGCGCACGCTCGCTTTCGATGCGAAGCCCGATTTCCTCGCGCAGGCCGGTGACGTATCGCAGTCCCATGCGCGTCGCGGGGCGCCCATTCACCATTTCGATCGTGCATTTCCAGCTCGAGCGGGTCACATTGATCGGGAGCGCTACGGCGCCGTGACGCGCGGCATCCTTCACCAGCGTCGAGGGATGGTAGAAGCCGAGCGGGTAGCAATTGAGCATCGCGGCAAGAAACGCCGCCGGATGATGGTACTTCAAGTACGCCGACGCGTACGCGATCAGCGCGAAGCTCGCGGCGTGGGATTCGGGAAAGCCGTAGAGCGCAAAGGACGTGATCGAGCGCACGATGTCGTCCGCGATGTTGCCTTGCAGGCCGTTGCGCAGCATCCCGGCGCGCAGCCGCGCTTCGATTTTCTCCATCCTCTCCGCAGAGCGTTTGAATCCCATCGCGCGGCGCAGCTCCTCGGCCTCGCCGCCGCTGAATCCCGCCACCGTCATCGCCATTCGCAGTAACTGCTCCTGAAAAAGCGGGACGCCCAGCGTGCGTTTCAGGATCGGTTCGAGCAACGGATGCGGATACTCGACGGGCGCGCGATGATTGCGGCGATCGAGATACGGATGCACCATTTTGCCGACGATGGGGCCGGGGCGGATGATCGCGACCTCGACCACCAGATCGTAAAATCGCTCGGGCTTCATCCGCGGCAGCGTCGCCATCTGCGCGCGGCTCTCGACCTGGAAGACGCCGACGGTATCCGCCCGCCGGAGCATCGCGTACACGCTGGGGTCGTCGGGCGGAAGATGCGCGAGATCGATTTCGACTCCTTCGTGCGCGCGGATCATCGGAATCGCCTCTTTCAGCGCGGCCAGCATCCCGAGTCCGAGCAAATCGATCTTGATGATGCCGAGATCGGCGCAGTCGTCCTTGTCCCATTGAATCACCACGCGGCCGGGCATCGAGGCCGGCTCGAGCGGGACGATCTCATCGAGCGGCTGCGCGGCGATCACCATGCCGCCGCTATGCTGCCCGAGATGGCGCGGCACGCTCTGAATTTTGCGCACGAGATCGACCAGCATCCTGATTCGCGGCGCTTCCGCATCGACGCCGCCGCGCTTGAGCAGCGTCACGAGATCGTCGTGATGGTCGCGGAACTCGTACACCTGGTTGAGCTTGGCGAGCCGGTCAACCTGTTCGGGCGAAAAGCCGAGCGTCTTGCCGACTTCGCGCACCGCGCTTTTGGTTCGATAGGTGATCACGTTCGCGGTCATCGCGGCGCCGCGGTCGCCGTAGCGGCGATAGACGTATTGAATCGCCATCTCGCGATCGTCGCCGCTGGGCAGGTCGAGATCGATGTCGGGCCATTCGCCGCGCTCCTCGGAAAGGAAACGCTCGAACAGGAGTTCCATCTTGACCGCGTCCACCGCCGTGATGCCGAGCGCGTAACACACCGCGCTGTTCGCCGCTGAGCCGCGTCCCTGCACCATGATCCGATTCTCGCGGCAGAACTGGACGATGTCCCAAACGATCAGGAAGTAGCCCGCGAGCTTTAGCCGCTCGATGATCGCGAGCTCGCGCTCGAGTTGGTGGCGCGTGCGATCGTCCATCGCGCCGCGCCATCGCTCGCGCGCACCGGCGTAGGTGAGTATGCGCAAATAGCTGTCGGGCGTTTCTCCCGGCGGAAGCGGATAGTCGGGGAAGCGATAGCCCATGTCGCAGAGTTGGAAAGCGCATCGCTCGGCAATCGCGCGCGAGGCGGCGACAGCGCCGGGCAGATCGCGAAACAGCGCGGACATCTCGGCCGGCGATTTCAGATGACGCTGGCTGTTGATCCACAGAGCGCGGCCGGCTTCCTCGAGCGTGGTCTTGAGCCGGATGCACGTCAGCACGTCGAGCAGCCTGCGATCCGAACCGCCGTGGCATACGTCGTTGGTCGCGACAATCGGGATTCGCGCTGCGCTAGCAAGAGCGGCGAGCTTGCGGTTGAGGCGCTCCTCGCCGGCGTCGAGATGACGCTGCAAATCGATATAGAAATTACCCACGCCGAAAATCCCGCCGAGCCGCCGGCTCAGCTCGATGGGATCCTCGCCGCGAACGAGCATGCGTGACAGCGGGCTCATTGCGCCGCCGCCAAGGCAGACGAGTCCGCGGCCGTGGCGTTCGAGCTCGTCGAGCGTAATGCGGCTTTCGCCCTTGGCAGGATAGACGGGCGGTGCGATGGAGCCGTCGCGTGCGAGCGCGCCGGGGTTGAGCACGCGCATCTTGGCGTTGGTGATCATGCGGCAGAGGTTTTGGTAGCGCACGCGATCCGGTGCGAGGACGTAGAGACGCGAGTCGTCGTCGAGGGTCAGCTCCGCGCCGACGATTTGCCGGATTCCCGTGGACTTGGCGGCTGCGTAGAAGCGCGGCGCGCCGTAAAGTCCGTCGCGATCGCCAAGCGCCATTGCGCTGTAGCCGAGTCCCGCCGCGCGCGTGGCAAGATCCTCGGGCGTGCTTGCGCCTTCAAGAAAGCTGAAAGCACTGCGCGCGCGCAGTTCGATGTAGTCGGAGTTCATGGCGATTCGCCGCGAATAGTCAGTCGTAGGCGCCGTCGAGGAACCATTTGTGCGAGTTCAAGTCGCGGAAGACTCGGTAAACGCCGCCGTCTTCGAGCGCGAGTTCGTAGTAGTCGCGGATGAAGCCGCATTTATCTCCGCCATTAATTTCCGCTCGCGCATCGCTTGCGGAGTTGCCATTGAGATGCGCGGTGGGCGAGGGCGCCGGCGTGAGCGAGGATAGCGCCTTCAGATTTTCCGCGGAGACCTGGCGCGGATGCGCTCCGAACATGCGTCCGTCATGCAGCTCCAGACCGCGCTGCGGTGCGGAATTGTTTTGATCGGATGAATCCGCGTGCGTATCCGCGTCCACGGTGCATCCGAGCCACCATTCGCCGTCGCGCCGCCACGGCCCGGCGATCGAGATGACGCGCGCACCAAGATTCTCGCCGCGGACGAACTCCGGAATCTCCCGCGAGCACATCACTTCGATCTCTCGCGCCGGACGAATCGCGCGAATCACGAGCTGCGTCACATTCTTCGCGGCCGCAGTTTCGGGAATCGGCGGTGCGGGCGGCGGTGCGAACGCGTCGAGCCGCATCGCTTCGGGCCGATGCGAATTCTCCGCACTCAGCATCCCGACGTTGCCGGGGCCGCATAGCGCCGCCAGCCGCGCAATCGTCGTCTGCAGCTTGTCGGGCGCGGGACTTGGCGGCAGGAACATGTCGGTCTGCGCGGGACGCGGGACGCGCGGCGCGATCTCGATTCGAATCGATTCGACGGCGGCCTCGGGCGGCGCCGCCTCAAGGCTCAGGTTGATGAGCGTGAGAATCGCGCGGACGTCGTTCGATGGCGCCGCCACCGCGACCTGCCGATTGAAACTGCGATGACCGCTCATCCCGAACGCGAGCGTGATGTCGCCGGCGACCAGGCCGCGAATCGAAAGCCGCTCGGCGAGCCGCTCGAGCATCGCACGCATGACGAACCCCAGCGGCTCCAGGAGCTCGATTCCGTATTCAAGCTCGACAGTCTCGACGAAAAACTCGGCGCGGCGGCGCGGCACAATCGGCGCGTGACTGCCACCGCGCGCGAGGCGGACCAGCTCGACGCCGCGACGACCCAGCCGCGTGCCGACAGCGTCGGGATTGAGACGCGCCAACTCGCCGAGCCGGCGCATTCCCCATCGAGCGAGCGTGACTTCGAGATCGTCGCCGCGATCCGATTTTCTGAGGCCGAGCATGCCGAGCGGCAGCCAGTTCAGGAATTCGCGCTCGCGCCCGGCTTCGATCACGCGCACACCGCCGCATCGCGCGGCCAGATGCGCCAGCTCCTTGTTGGCAGCGACGCCGGCGGCGGCTTCCATCCCGACTCTGCGCACGCATCGCACCAGCTCGGCGGTGATTTCCTCTTCGCCGTTGTAGATGCGGTGCAGGCCGGCGAGATCGACCCACACGCATCCCGGCGCGCCGGACTCGACCACCGGCGAAACCGACTCGGCCGCGTCGAGCAGGGCGGAATGCGCCGAGCTTTCCGCGGCAGGCGAGCGATGGACCACGACCAGGTCGGAGGAGATCGCGCGCGCCTGCGCGATCGTCATGCCGGGGCGGATTCCAAGCTCACGCGCAGGCGGCGATATAGCATCGAGCTCGGCGTGCGGCGCGAGGCTTTGCGCTATAGCCAGCACCTTGTCCGCGAACGCGGGCTTCGAGCGCACGAGAGCCGCAATAGAAAAATCGGCGACCATGATGCACGCGATACGAGCCATCGAAACACCGCGCTAGCTGTTTGCGGAAACTCGAACCTGCGGACGCAAGCCGGACGGATCTGGAATCGCAACCGGATCGACGAGCGCGCGCACGCGAACACGACGCCCGGTCCCGCCCATCTTGTTGCGCGCGACCATCGCGTCGACTGCGAGTCCGTCGAACATTACCGGTGAGCCGGGAGCGAGCCGGCTGAACGACGCGTCGGCGCGGCTGGCGGACAGGCTCAGCGCAGCGAACGTCCCGCACATCCGCCACGGAGCGATCGCGATCACGGCCGCACCGCTGCGCTCGGCAGCGCGGGCGATTCGCAGTGCCGACGCGTGTGCGAGTGCGCGGGGCGCTTCGCCGAAATCAACGACGACCAGGCCGAAGCCGCCGGCCTCGAGCACGAGTTCAGCGGCTTTGACGATCGCGGACCTCACCCCTAGCCCCTCTCCCTTCAGGAGAGGGGAACGAAGGTCGCGCGCTGATCCTCTCCTCATCGACGCCCATAGCATCCGGCGAAGTTCCACTCCGGCAGCGGCCATGCTTTCGGGATCGAAGGCGCCTGAAGCGTCGAGCCATGCGACGACCTCGCCGCGGCGGGTGGCGAAGGCGGCGAACGATGCGGCAATCGAGGTCTTGCCCGAACCGGCGCGGCCCGTGATTTCGGTGATGCGCCCGCGCGGGATTCCGCCGCCTATCAGAGCGTCGAGCGGTGCGAGTCCGGAGCTTAGGCGGCGGTCCTTGCGAGTGAGTTCGTGACCGCGAAAAACTCCTGTAAAATCAACTATTTGTGGCTTTTTATCCGATAGATTGGATGACGGTCGAACAGCCAGAATCGAGCTCAAAGAATCTTTCCACCAAGGTTGAGGAAGAGCAGCCACAAGATACGTTTTCGCTCTTTCTTCGCCATATGTCAACTGAGAATGAGCGAGACATTTACTGCTCCATTACGACGCGGGTTACTCCGTTCAAGAATGGATCGAATTGGCGCGTTAGAAAGCCCGCGAGGAAGATTTTTGCGAACGTGATCATCGGCATGCTGAGGACGAGGCGGCTGAGGAGCGAATTCGACGCAATGAGGCGCGGTCCTAGTTGTTGCATGTCCTGTATCCTGGTGACTTCGGGCCATCGCTCGGCCTGGATGTTGCGCGCAGCGAAGTCGAGCGTGGCCTCGTCGGAGCGCAGCATGAGCGCACGGCCGAGATGGTTCGCGGCGACAACCGCGTCGCGCAGCGCGACGTTGATTCCCTGTCCGCCGACGGGAGACATCGGATGAGCCGCGTCGCCGATGAGGAGCAGGCCGGGCGCGGTCCATTCGCGCAGCCGATCGCAAATGACGTCGAGCAGGAACGGATGCGCGAGGCCGGTCTTGTTCGCGATGAGAAAACTTCTGAGATCGGGCGACACGTGCGGCGCGAGTTGATTGATCCATCCGTCGGCGCCGATCTTTTTGATATCGCCGAAGGTGCCCTTGTCGATAACCCACCCCATCTGCATGTGCTCTTCGGGGGACGGGTACATGATGAGCAGGTGACCGCTTCCGATGTAGGCGCGCGCGGTGCGGCCGTCGAGAAAATGGCCGGCGACGTGGCCCCATACGACGTCGAAGCCCTGCATGATGCGGTCTTCGGGGAGCGCGGCGCGTTTTCGAATCGTGGATGCACGCCCGTCGCACGCGATGACGAAGCTGCCGCGAAAATCGCGCGGACCCTCGAGCGTGTCGGCATGAACGCCGACCACGCGATCTTTTTCGAAGATGAGATCGCGAACCGTGACGCCGCGCTCGAGCTTGAAGCCGGGGAATTTTGCTGCCTCCGCGACAATCATCTCGAGCATCGCGGGCTGCGGGGCGACGCGCGGAGGCGGATTGAGGGTGTCGATTGGAATGGCGACCACTCGTCGTGGGCCGCGAAAGAGCTCGACGGTTCGAAACGAGAGATTCGGCAGAGCGTCGAGCGGTTGACGAAGGCCGGCTTCGCGCAGTGCGGCGATTCCCGACGGCATCAGGATCTCGCCGCGGAACTCGCGCGAGAAATCGGTCTGTCGTTCGAGCAGCGTCACCGGGACGCCGCGGCGCGCGAGCAGGTAGGCGAGCAGGGCGCCCGCGGGTCCGGCGCCGACGACGATTGCGTGGGGCATGTCAGACTTCGCGGGAGGTTTGGTCGTCGATCAGCGTTGCGAGGCCGTCGCGGTAGATGGACGGTTCGAGCTCGCCGACGAGCGAGCGGGCGATCGCGACCTGCTCGGCGGCGAGGCGGCGCGCGGTCGCGATGATTTCAGGATCGCGCAGCAGGTCGAGCGCGCGCTCGAGCACCGCGCCCTCCATCGTGGCGCCGTTCTTGAACAGCCCGCGCAGCTCGGCGTTGCGCTCGACGCCGAGCACGACCGGCAGCGACGGGATGCCGGCGCGCAAATCGGAGCCGACGGGTTTGCCGATTTTTTCTTCGGGCCCGAGGATGTCGAGCAGGTCATCGACCATCTGAAACGCCAGGCCCATCGCGGTCCCGAGTTTCGCCATCGAGCCGATCATCCGCTTGGATGCGCCCGCGAGATCCGCCGCGACCGTGCCGCCGGCGTGGAACAGCGACGCAGTCTTGCGATCGATCACGGCGATATAGTCGGCCAGAGTCGCCGCCGCGTTGTGACGGAATCGTCCCTCCATCACTTCGCCCTCGGTGAGCTGGATGCAGGCTTGCGCCGCGGTGCGGACGAGGTGTTCCTCGAAGCGGCCGCATACTTCGAACGCGCGGCAGAACAGGTAGTCGCCCGCGATCAGCGATGGGCCAAATCCGTAGCGTGCGAACGCCGAGGGCTTGCCGCGGCGCAGCAGGCCGCCATCGATGATGTCGTCGTGGAGCAGGGTTGCGGAATGGATCAGCTCGAGCGCGATTGCGGCGTCGATCGCCGCTTCGGCTTTCGCTTCGGGTCCGCCGCATGCCCGATAGACCAGCATGATGAAGGTGGGCCGCAGCCGCTTGCCGCCCGCGTCGACGAGGTAGTGGCAAATTTCCGCGATCATCGACTCCTTGGAGTCGAGCAGGTGCGCGAGTTTCGCTTCGGCCGCGGTCAGATCGGCTTCGACCAGGCGCGTCGGATTCAACGCTTCAGGCGTCGATGCGGCGGCGAGTTGAGTTGCCTTGGCTCTTTTCACTTTTCAGTTTTTCACTTTTTACTGCGACACAGGTTAGCGGAATAAATCGGCTTCGGCGGGACGAATCAATATCTTCGCGCTGCCTTCGAACGGTTCGTATTTGTATCCGCGCATGACGACCGCCGGAACGGCGCCCGCTTTTTCCATCAGGAGGCCGGCGGCGGACGCGATCTCGTCGGCGATTGCGACGACAGTGTGATGCAATTCGCGGCCGCCGAGGTCGGTGGTGCCACGCAAGTCGAGGATCGGATTCATGCCGGAGATGCCGAGGCATATTTCGGTGAGGCCGTCGCGCCACGGACGGCCGAAGGTGTCGGTGATCAGGACGGCGACGGTGACGCCGATGCGGCGGCGAATTTCATCGCGAAGACGGCGCGCGGACGCGTCGGGATCTTCGGGCAGCAGGATGGCGCGGTCGTCCTCGAGGCTGTTGGATTCGTCGACGCCGGCGTTGGCGCAGATCCATCCGGGGCCGGTCTCGACGATCAGCACGCCGCGATCGTTGCGGACGATTCGGCTGGTCTGGCGCAGCACGATTTCGATTGCGCGCGGATCTTTCTCCCATCGCCTGGCGTAGGCTTTGGCGAATTCGGAAGGCTCGAGGTCCTTCAAATCCACGACGCGACCCTCAGCTTTCGAGACTACCTTCTGACAAACGATGAGAATATCGCCGGCGGCGAGCTTGAAGCCGGTGTCGTCGAGTCCTTTGCAGATCAGCGCGGCGAGATCGTCGCCGGCCTTCACCAACGGGATGCCCTCGACCGCTGTGAGACTTATCGTGCGCATTCGCGGCACCAGAGTACTACACCTGAAGCTCTTGCAGAACCACTTTTG
>JBAWCX010000377.1:0-7454 GCA_049590495.1 Binatus sp. (SeqCode) | reverse complement strand
ACTCCTCGTCCCGAACCCTGAAGGGTGTCGGGGGTTCGAACCCCCCCTCTCTCCGCCATTAAGTCTACTAATGTAGAGATAATCTGCAATAAGCAGTAGTAATGCCACAATTATGGCCACCTTTCGCATTCGAAGCGCACCGGAGAGAGCCAAGTTTCTGCGCCATGAGTCGAATTCCTATCGATTCTCTCTGTGCAAAATCTAGACGGTGCCCTATCGCGGCCCCCTTCTGCCAAAAGCCGCCTTCGCTAGGACATCGCCTTTCGGATCCGCGACTTAGATTTGGCTCTTGGTAGCTGATTTGTGCTCGATTCTCTCCGTCGAGAATCGAGCCGATGCTCTTTCGCGCGCCCCCGGCACTCAACACTTCCGCGTGACGACGCAATGGTTCTGTAGCGGGGTAGAGGCACGGCCAGCGCCAATACTAAACGACCAAGTTGAGAGCAGACCGATCGCCGGGTATAAAAAGCAATGCGGAAAGCTGCAATTTTCTTGGCAGCGCTGGCTTTCGGCGTCATCTCCTGCAACCGCGAGCCCGACCGCACGGTCACGCACCGTGGTCGCGACGGGCGTCCTGACCAATGGCTATACCGGATCGACGAGGACACGTACAACATTGCTATCGACACTAACGGGGACGGTCGTCCGGATATCGCTAAAACCTATAAGGACAATGAGCTGTTCCAGACTGAAAGAGATCGGAATTTTGATGGCCAACCCGATCTAGTGCAGCAGTATGCTCATGGGGTTCTTGTGCGCGAATTTCATGATGACGATTTCGACGGCGAGACGGAGGCGATCAGGACTTTTCGCCCAGATGGCACGCTAGCAATGGTGGAGCGCGATCCGCCGGAGCGCGGCTACGTAGACATCGTCGAGTACTACGACGATTCCGGCAAACTGATTCGCCGCGAAGTGCGGAAGAAATAGCGGGGCACCTAGTGTTCTTTACGCAGGCTTTTTCGCAGCAGCGAAGCGCTCTGCGAAAGGGGGCTCGGAGGTTCGTGTGGACTGCTTCCCCGCCACCCAGTCCGCGATTTTCGCGTTCTCTGCTGCTGAAAAATGAAAATAGTGCGCACGTTCGCGCATTATTCCCTTCCTAAAGGCACCGGAGACGGCCACGTTCCCTCCTGATCGGCCGAATCAAGCTCGATTCTCTCTGTCGAGAGTCGGGACGGTGCCCTATATGCCAAATCGTTGTGATCGGAGACCGTTCAGGAGACGGCGTTTGGAAAACGGCCGCCAAATAGACACATTCGAGACGATCGCAGATGTCGTACCCTATAGGCGGACACCCGCCCATCCAGATTCCCTTGCGCTTCGAGGCCGCGATCTGTGTTTTGGCATCGGACGCCCTGCCATGGGGTCAGGTCGCGGGCGTTCCCAGTCTCAAGATCGATGACGTAGATGTGGAAGTTCTCGTCACCTTCGTTGTCCTGTCGGTAGAAGATGGTTTTCGAGTCCAAAGCCCATTCGTAGTTTTGAATCGACCGCCGCTCCGCACTGACGCATCGATCGTCGCTCTTGCCAAGCGTGCGCACCCAGATCTGCAGTGCATCGCTTTCGTTCGGCGCGAGATAAGCGATACGCATGCCGTCCGGCGAGAGCGTGGGCTGCCATCCCCCGGGATTGCCGAGCAAAACGCGGCGCGGAATCAGAGGGGGAATGGAGTTTGACATATCGGCTAATGCATTATTCTTTCGCAGCCTCTTTTGATTCAAGAAGAGTATCGCGCACTAGGGGGCGGACCGACTTCCATTCCATCGGTTGAGACTCCGGGTCAATGCGACCTTCCTTTTCCAGCTTTGATGACTGCTGGTTGAGCTGCATCAGTTCATTTTCTTCGCTAATCACTGATTTGTTTCCGGTGAGCGTCTCCGGAGCGATGGATATCGGTGCGTTCGCCAGCAAGGCCAGCGCAATTGCGTCGCTTGGTCGGGCATCTACCTCGTGCACTTCACCGTTTGCATTTACCCACATCGTGGCGAAGTAGACGTTGCCGCGCAGCGCGGTCACCGCAACTTTCTCGAGTTTTGTATTTCCGAGCGAAAGCAGTCGAGTGGTCAGGTCGAATGTGGTGGGCCTGCCGAATTCGAGGTGTTCGAGATGCATCGCAATGATGTCGCCCTCGATTGGCCCCACCCAGATCGGAAGTATGCGCGGTCCGGAGATTTCTTTGAGTAGGATGACTCTCCACGGACCGACTTTGCCGTCCTTGACTGCGGATTGGTATTTTACTTCCCCGCTCGTGGCTGTGCGTGCGACAACGTCATGTACGATCACTTCAATCATGGCAAAACCTCGCTCGATGATCTGTTTCGGCTTCAGCAAAAGATCCGACATCAGCGAATCGCGCAGTCGGCCTCGCGCGTGATGAAGCCGCGCTTTCAACGTCCCGATTGGCGAACCAGTTAGTATTGCGATTTCATTCAGCCTCAATCCCTGAAAGTAGTGCAGCCGTACCGCTTCTCGCTGTTCTTCAGGCAGTGCTTCAATCGCGTGAGAAATGAGGCTATGCAGCTCTCTGCTTTCGAAAACGCTTTCCGCTGAGGGTTCGAAATCTTCGAGTCTGAAGCCGACAATAGCCTCTCCGCCCAGCAAGTCGTGAAAGTACCCTTCCCTCATCAGCCGCAGTCGCGAACGGCAGACATTCGCCAGAATGCCGAAGAGCCACGCGCGAAAGCGATCATGATCGCGAAGGTTCTCCAATTTCAGAAAGGCGGCGAGGAATGCCTCCTGGACCGCGTCTTCAGCATTGGGTCTTCCAAGCAACCGTCGAGCAAAAGCGAGGGCGGCAACGCGGTTGCGCTCGATAAGCTCGCCAAATGCGGTCTCATCTCCGGCAAGCACCCGCTCGACTATCGTTCTGTCGTCCTCTGAAGTCATGCGCTCTCTACTAATAGTGGTGCTGGCGCGGAAAAAGGTTGCGATCTGGCTGAGCAGGGCTCACCGTCCTCGGATACTGAGTCGCCGCCGCGACGACCGGCAATCTCACGGTCCTGCGGTCGTCGAGACTCGTCTATACGCCTCCGGTCTGTTTTGTCGGAAACCAAACATGCCGCTGAGCGCGCCAGCGCAACTCCTCAAGAGCGAGTTGGCACTTCGTACGAGAATCAAAAAAACATTGATTGAGTTCCCTTCGCGCATAAGGGGCGTTCAGGTTGATACTGGCGCGTCCCGGCAATTAAAAACTCGGTGTCGTCTCTATCATCAGCTCGTAGCGCTCCCCACGATGCTCGGCAAGGAATCTCTCGGCGCGCGGCATGAAATCATGCTGTTCAAGTCAGGTGCTCGCCGAGAAACTGAAGGAGTTTCCGCCACGAGTCTTCCTGCGCGATTGCGTTCGCGCGCAGACTCCCTCCGAAGGCGAGCGCGGACTTCGTAATCGGATGGACGATCTCTAGCATGGCCGGCGTGTACGGGAAACGAATTGCGTGCCCTGCGCCTTCATAACTGACGTGCTCGATCGGATGCTGAAATCCGTGCCGTCGCATCCGCGTGACTGCGATGTCTGCCAGTTTCTCCGACGGCCACATCTGATCGTCTTTCCCCGAGATCAACAGGACCGGACCGTTGATCCGCTCGACTGCAATTTCGGCGCGCTCCGCGCTCTCAGCGTCGCGCAAACAGGCGAGGAACCATGGAGTGATCCGTTGGGCGCCGCCGCCCGCTGATATCGCGGAGAGCAGCGCCGGGTCCGGATTCGTGGGCGCCGGCACAAATGCAATCGGCTTACCACGCAGAGTCCACGCTGCGCGCGGCTGCGACGATCGGTCGCGTCCGATTCCCGCCCAGGTCACGCCGCTCGGGACATATCCCACGACAGCTCGGATTTGCGGGAACGTCGCGCCGAGCAGGAGGGCCAACTCTCCGCCGCGGGAGCCGCCGATTACCGCTATTTTTCCTTCCTTTGCGCGCCCGCTTCGCTGCAGCCACTCGATGGCTTTGCCGAAATACTCCAGAGGGATCTCGTACAGGTCGGCGGGGAGGCCGTCCATCGCGAAGTAAGCCAGTGCCAGAGTGGTATACCCTCGCGAGGCGACCAGCGCCGCCATCGCCTCGTCGAGACCGCCGCCCGAGCCGCCGAGCACGATTACGGCCAGACGATGCCGGTCGTTGTGATGAAACAGTGTCGCTACGAGTCCGTCTTCGCGGACGGGAGTCCTCACGATGCCGCGTGCGAGAAAACGCCGGGTAACCTCAATGGACGCTACCGGCGCGTCGCATATTTTGGCCTCGAATCTGAGACGCAGTGGATCGATGGGAGACGCTAAGAAGGGTGAAATCTCACCGCTCATGAGCTTTCGATTCGTCTCGGGATCGAGCGTCATCGACCAGAACAGTCCCATACCGTCGACGACGTCATAATCGCCCGCCACCGGCGCGTCTCGGGTCGCGTCAACCTCACCCTGAGCGTCTGCCACAAAGCTTGCCTGGGAACTCCAAGGCGGGTAAGGCGACAGCAACTTTGCCCGGAGGATTACGCGAGTGGCGGCGGGCGCTTCCGTCAGATGTATGCGGACAGGCTCATCGATCAGCGCATCTTGCGGCTCAACCTCGAATTTCATGACGTGCTCCTTGAAAAATGAACCTGCGCTTCGGCGTTGGCGTTCGTCAAGATTCCGATTGCTTGCTAACTCTCGTCTTCGCGCAGAAGAGAAAGTCGATCAGCAAACACGGCAGTACCTATGACTGGCCCGGAAAAAGGTTGCGATCTCGTAAACAGGCGCCGATGCCTTCGAGCACGACGACCCGCCCGGCGCCAACCGAAAATGTAGCCGAGGATTCTGCCGCCCACATCTTCAAGCACTGTCTGGAGTTCCGTGTGGCAAATTGGCGCACACTTTCTTAGCAGGCCGGTTTGACGAGCCACAATTCTTTTCAGTCGTCGCTTCGACTCCGAGCGTAAATTTTCGCAACCCTCATCCGATTTCCGCATTCAGCCCCGCTGCATCCCCCTCGCGCTCCCCCTGCTCAGAGTGCGCTGGGGTGGGCCAGGTTTATTTCGGCGACCTCCCGGCAAGGTGGGTCAACATTCAATCGGCGTTGACACGGTCCGCTGCAAGCGCTGGTTGGGGCGGCGGCTCATCGCCCGGAGACCGATGGATCAAACGGCCAACGAGTCCGGACGAATTCACTATACGACCGGGCCATGGAGGGTGGGAGTAGCGGAGGCTTACGCGGTGTAATGATAAGGACTCCCGAATCTACGCGCGGAACAGGTCGGAAGGCCGAAGCTGGTACGTGCCGACCAAGGCGGAATTCCCACCAGGGGACCCACGTTGTGGAGAGGCGTGTGGAAGGGGGTAACGCGACACGCTTCCGTGCCACCTCCCATTGGACGATCAGATCGGCCCGTTCGAGGGTCACGCGCGGATCGTCCAACAGGCGACGGAGGACGTCCGTCGTGTACCCGAACGGAAGAGAGCCGACCACGCGAAACGGCTCAGTGGGCAGGCGCAGGGATAGAAAATCCCCTTCCACGACTCGCACCTTGTCCTGAAACGCCCCGCCGACACGATCGCGGAGTCGCGCAACGCACACTGGGTCGATTTCGATGGCGACCACGTCGACTTGGCGCTTCGCAAGAGCGATGGTTATCGCGCCGAGACCAGCGCCAAACTCGACGACGAGCTCACCAAGGCGAAAGTCGGCTTCAGCGACGATACGATCAGCGAATTCCGGACGAAGGAAATTCTGACCGAGACGGCGTCGTCGCTCGTCCCGCGGTGTCCGCAGATGGGCGGACACGGAAGGTCACCATCATGGGCATGAGGGCAATTTACTTTACTCCACGTGGTGCATTCAAGACGCTGTACGTCGCTACAAGTGCTCCCTCCAAGATCGCGAAGCACTAGACGCAGCGGCGAGGGGGAAGGTCCCCCTCGCGCTCCCCCTGCTCAGAGCGCGCTGGGGTGGGTCAGTTTTACTTCGGCGACCTCCCGGCAAGGTGGGTCAACATTCAATCGGCGTTGGGTAGTGTCTCAGTTTGAAATCCAGCTCCGTTTGACAAGCGTGACGTTGCGAGAGCCCGAGTGCTATTCCTTGTGTGGAAGCCGGGTCTTACAAGAGGAGGGCTGGTGAATATCGAAACGCCTCGTTTGCGGCTTCGTTGTTGGCGGCGAGCCGACCAGGAAACGTTCGCCGAGATGAACGCCGACACGGAAGTGATGCTTGATCTTGGTGGACCAATCAGTCGAGCGGACAGCGACGCAAAGCTCGACCGATATGCGGCGGCCTTCCACCAGCATGAATTCTGCCGTTGGGCTGTCGACAGCCGAAGCGGAGACTTCTTGGGCTATGCCGGGGTTATGCCCTCGGGTCCAGACCACCCGCTCGGTCCCCATTTCGAGATCGGCTGGAGGCTGATGCGGAACGCCTGGGGCCACGGTTACGCCACCGAAGCTGCCCGAGCGGCACTGGACGACGCTTTCGGGCGCGTAGGGTTGAGGGAGGTCGTCGCCTACACGGCACCAGACAATTTGAGATCGCAGGCAGTGATGGACCGACTGCGACTGCTGCGCGTTCCGTCTCGCGACTTCACAGTGGACTACAGCGGCGTCGGAGCTTGGAGCGGGTTGGTGTGGGTAGCCCACCCCACGTGAAGATCGTGAAAAGGACAGTTTCGTGGACTGCGGCGGTCTCGGCCGGTATGCCATTTATCAGGGAGAAACTCTGAGCTTCCGAGCGGGTCGCGCAAGAGGAAGGTCTCAGCTTAAACCGATCTGAGTTAAGGGGTTAAACATGGCACAGGAGAGACGTTTCGAAGAACCAGGCGTGGCTTCGCACATCCCGCATTCCAATGTTGGCAGTTATCCACTCCGCTATGGAAATTTCATCAGCCCGCTTGTCGATGGCGAACCCGCATTTCGGCGAATCTGCGAAACGGTTGAGGCTGCGAGGCATAGCGTCTGGGTCACAGTCGCATTCATTGAAATGGACTTCCAGATGCCGGACGGACGAGGAAGCCTCTTCGATGTCCTCGAACGCGCGAAGGCACGCGGTCTCGATGTTCGTGTGATCTTTTGGCGCATGAACGATGGTGCCGGGTTTGCAGAACACGAGGTTTTTTCAGGTTCGTCGGCGCATCGCTCGTGGTTGCAGAACAGGGGCTCGCGATTTCTTGCCCGTTGGGACCGGGCTCAGAAGCATTATTGCCATCATCAGAAGACCTGGCTCATTGATGCAGGACAGCCGAGCGAAAATGCCTTCGTCGGCGGCATCAACCTGGGACGATCCTCGATGGTGTCGCCGGGACATTCCTCCGGCAACGGTCCTCATACCCATGATGTCTATGTCGAAGTACGAGGACCGGCGGCCACCGACGTGCACCACAATTTCGTGCAGCGCTGGAATGAGGCTAGCGAGCGCACGCTCCCAGACGGAGGATGGCCCGATGGCCATTCCCAGAGTCGGTTGGACTTTCCCCGAGAGCTTTCCGCCGTCGCCGGACA
>JBAWCX010000376.1:0-1942 GCA_049590495.1 Binatus sp. (SeqCode) | reverse complement strand
GCCGCTGAGCGGTTGAAACTACGGCCAGCGTGCCGGTCGAGGCGATCGCGAAGTCCGCCTCTGCGATTCCGAGGTCGGCATCCGCGACCCGCGCACGCATCGCGGCGCGCTCGGTGTCCGCTACCGGCACGGTGCGGACGATCCTGAAGTCCGCGCGCTCGAGCGCCTCACCGATCGCGTCCGTGTCGCTCACGATTCCTTGTCCAAGCGCGACCGTCTTCGCGCCGAGTTCGCCCGCCAGAGTGACTATTCGATTAGTCACTTCGGCCGGAGTGAGTATTCCAAGGAACTTGCCGCCGACCTCTTCGAGCTCGCGCGCGAACGTCGAGGCGAGCTCCGCGCGATGCGCTGACGGCGACACTGGCATCGCCGCGCTTGCGTCCGCATCGTGCGAGTTGCTCCTCGCATCGGCGCCGAGTGCGTCCTTTACACTCGCGATTATTTTGTGAAGCTCGGCCACGTTCAGCTTCGCGGGCGTTCCGGTCCCGACTCGGGACGTTTGTGCGGCCGCGGCCGCGGAAAGTCGCGATACTTTGTCCAGTTGCCGAACGGTCCGGGCATCCGGCGCAGATAGCCATTGTGCGCGAATGGTTTCAGCACCATCGCGGCGAATTTCCCGATCGCTCGAACCGTCCGCGGATACCGCGCCGTCTTCGCGAACCGCCGCGCACCCCGCCGCGCCCGCTCGATTGCGCGCGGCCATTTAAGCGGATGTTTGCCGACGCTCTCTTTCCACCGCAGATGGAGCAGGATTCGCGGAATGTCGATCTTGACGGGACAGATATCCTTGCACGCGCCGCACAGCGTCGAGGCGAACGGCAGGTATCCCGCGGCGCTGCCGAAAAGATTTGGGCTGACGATCGATCCGATCGGTCCCGGATACACCGAGCGATACGCGTGGCCGCCGATGCGCCGGTAAATTGGACACACGTTCAGGCACGCGCCGCATCGGATGCAATTCAACGCCTCGCGCAGGACCGGATCGGCGAGCATCGAGCTGCGTCCGTTGTCGAGGATCACGACGTGCATCTCGGCCGGCCCGTCGAGTTCGCCCTCGCGCCGCGGTCCCGTGATGAAACTGGTGTAGGTCGTGAGCTTCTGACCGGTCGCGGTGCGCGCGAGGATTTCCAGGAAGTGGCTCAGGTCCTCGAGCCTCGGGATGACCTTCTCGATTCCCATCACCGCCACGAACGTCTCCGGCATTGTGCTCGACAGCCGCCCGTTGCCCTCGTTCTCGACGACGATCAGCGTGCCGGTTTCGGCGATCGCGAAATTGACGCCGGTAACTCCGAAATCCGCGGCCAGGAAAATCGCGCGCAATCGCGAACGCGCTTCGGCCGTGAGTTTTTCAGGCTCGGCAGTGTACTCGATGCCGAACTTATCGGTGAACAGTTGCCCGATGTCTTCCTTGGAGAGATGAATCGCGGGCGTGATGATGTGCGACGGCCGCTCGCCGCGAAGCTGCACGATATACTCGCCAAGGTCGGTCTCGACCGCGTCGATCCCGGCGCGCGCGAGCGCGTCATTGAGATCGATCTCCTCGGTCGTCATCGACTTTCCCTTGACTACGTTCTTTGCGCCTTTAGCCTTCGCAAGTTCGACGATGTAGTCGCGCGCCTGAGCCGCATCTTCGGCGAAGAAGACCCGGCATCCGCGCGCTTCGAGCTTCGACGTCAACTCGATTAGCAATTCGTCGAGATGCGCAATCGCGTCGGTCTTGATTCGATGCGCCGCGTCGCGCTCGGCGTCATAATCCGGAAACTCAGCTTTGACTTGCGCGAAGTGATCGAGATGGCGCGCGCTGGCGCTCTCGAGCTTGCGCCGCAATTCGTGGTCGCCGACCGCGGCGCTGCTCGACTCGAAGAAATCGTTGGCTTTCGGAGATTCAGGCATCCAGATTGTCGCGCGTTAGTTGTCGGAGGTTCCCGCGCAACTTTAGTTT
>JBAWCX010000375.1:0-8186 GCA_049590495.1 Binatus sp. (SeqCode) | reverse complement strand
AGCTAAGACTTAGTACTGTGAGTTAGTTTTTTCTTTCAATCAGCGACTCGACACTCGCGCGCCGCTTTGCTAGCTAAGCGGCTGTTTCATAGGGCGCGTGGCATGCGCTGACTTGAGACTTCCGGGCAGCCTGCTTGAGCCAGGGGGAGAGAGCGGTGAAAGAGCGGGGCGGGAAAGTACGCATCGGTACAATTGTGATCGCGTGCATCGCAATATCGGCGGTCGCCGCGATCGTGGCAATGCGCCCGCCGCGAACGATCGAATCGTCGCAGCGCCCGCGCGCGAGCGATCATGGCAAGCCGCCGTCGTCGCGAGCAGTCGCCGCGGCCAATCATGCGCCGCGAATTTCCTTATCGAAGATGCCGCTGAGCTTCGAGCCGAACCTCGGCCAGAGCTACCCGTCGGCGAAGTTTCTCTCGCGTGGACAGGGATACACGCTGTTTCTGACTGCGCGCGAGGCGGTGTTGTCGATGCGCGATGCCGCGCCGCGCGAGGCCGGCGGTTTGCACGGCGCAATAGGAGGCCCTTCATCTACATTTTTCGACCGCGGCAAGACCGTGGGCAACGGGTTGCGCGCGAAGCTTCAGCCGCCGTCGTTGTTGCCTGCGGGCGGTGCGAAAGAGGCATTAGGTAAAGTTGGACAGCCGGCAGTAGTGCGAATCGGGCTCAAGGGCGCCGCGCGCGCGCCGCAAATTATCGGCGTCGATCGGATGGCGGCCCGGAGCAACTATTTCATCGGCAATGATCCGAAGAAATGGCGGACCGATGTTCCCAACTACGCCAAAGTCGAGCTCAAGGATGTCTATCCGGGAATCGATCTGATCTACCACGGCAGCGCGCAAGGGCAGCTCGAGTATGACTTCCGCCTTGCGCCGGGCGCCGACCCCAATGCGATTCGGCTGAGCTTCCGCGGTGCGGGCAAGCTGGCCCTCGACAAGCAGGGCGATCTGATCGTCAGCGTCGGCAAGAGCAAGCTGGTCGAGCATGCGCCCGCGATCTACCAGGAGAGCGGAGGCGCGCGGCGGACGATAGGAGGCGGATGGCGGCTGCATGGCGCGCACGAAGCAGGAATGCAAGTGGCGGCCTACGATCGGAGTCGGCCGATCGTCATCGATCCGATCCTGACTTTCTCGACCTACTTGGGCGGTTCGGGGCCCGATGGGGCTCTTGCGGTCGCCGCGGATGCGAGCAGGAATGCCTACGTGACGGGATTTGCATGCTCGCCTAATTTCCCGGTGACGGTAGGCAGCGAGAACACCGGATGCGACGCTTTCATCACGAAGTTTAATTCTTCCGGAGCGCTGGTTTATTCGACGTTCATTGGCGGCTCGTCATTCGACGAGGGCCGCGGGATCGCGGTCGATTCGACTGGCGCCGTCTATGTCGCGGGAGAGACGTTCTCATCGGACTTTCCGTTCACCGTGGGACAGAGTTTTGCGGGGTTGTCCGATGCCTTCGTAGCGAAACTCAGTCCTGCCGGTTCGTCAGTGGTGTATGCGAGGCTTTTTGGGGGTTCCACCTCGACGGACGCCGCGCTGGGAGTGGGTGGCTCGGTGGCGACCGCCGTCGCTATCCCTGCTGGTTGCAGCTCGAACTGCAATGCATTCGTGACGGGTCAAACGACTACCAGCGATTTTCCTGTGACAGGGGGCGCATTCCAGTCGTCTGCGCCCAATATCTTTAATGCCATCGTTGTCGGTGTCAGCGCCGACGGTTCTCAGGTTCTCTACTCGACTTATTACTCTGGCGGCCCGGGACCCAACAATGATGATTCAGGTCTGTTTGCTGCGTCGATCGCTGTAGATGGTTCCAGCGACGCTTTCATAACGGGGATCGCTGACGTGGCGACTTTACCGACAACGGTTGGTGGCGCCTACAACGGGGGCGCCGATTGCTTTGTGGCCGAGTTCAACAATTCCGGGACCAACCTGATCTTTGCGCGGTATCTGGGGGGCATCGGCTATGACGAGGGCCTGGGGATCGCCCTGGAACCTAGTTGCCAATCGAACTGCAACAGCTACGTCGCCGGCTTAACGTGGTCGACGGATTTCCCGACTACTTCCGGAGCTTTCCAGACCACTTTTGGAGGCTACGACGATGGTTTCGTGACGAAGCTGAACGCCAGTGGCTCAATTGTTTACTCCACCTATCTCGGTGATGCAGGAGCCGACGCCGCGGAAGCGATATCGGTGGATTCGAGCGGAAGCGCCTACGTTACCGGCTTCACGAATTTTATAAATTTTCCGCAAGTGAATGCGCTGCAAGGTCCATCGGCACCCTTCTTCCAGCTTTTCAAAGCAACCGACGGCGCCACCTTTAATTCCACAGCGCAGAGCACGATGGCGAGCGCTTTGCTAAACATCTCGATAGATCCTGTTAACACTAGCACGATCTATGTTGGGACCAATCGAAGCGGAATTCTTAAAAGTACAGACGGCGGCGCTTCGTTTAACCCAACCGGGCTCACCGGCCAACCAGCAGGCCCGATTGTCGATTTGAACAACCATACGACGGTGTACGCCGCTACTGCGAATGGCTTGTTAAAGAGTGTTGACGGCGGCGCTACGTTTAGTGCGACTGCGCTGACGGGCCAGAGCGTCAGGTCCTTCGCGCAAGACCCAAGCACATCGCCCACGACGATCTACGCGGGCACTCAATTGAGCGGTGTCATGAAGAGCACCGATGCGGGCGCCAGTTTCCAAGTCGTTCCGACTTTGCCGAACACTGAAGTATTGTCATTGCTGGTCGATCCGCAATCGCCCGCTAATCTGTACGCGGGGACCGGGAACGGACTATTCCGAACCAGCAACTTTCACGCTACGGGCAGCATGAACGTCGCCCGCCAGTTTTTTCCATTGGATCTTCTTTCCGATGGCACGGTGCTGGCCTGCGGCGGCGATACCGCCACTAACTACACGGTTCCCACGGCGAGCGCGGAAATCTTCAACCCCTCGGCCGGTAGCTGGACGGCCACCGGCAACATGGTCACGGCGCGGGCATTTCATACTGGAACAACCCTTGAAGACGGAACTGTACTGGTGACCGGTGGAATTGACTCGGGCGGCGACGTTCTTGTGAGCGCTGAGCTTTTTAGCGCGGGCACGTTCGCTGCGACGGGCACTATGACAACCCCGCGGGTAGACGACACTGCCACTCTTCTCCAGAACGGAGATGTCCTGGTCGCGGGCGGGGACTTCTTCGTCGGCGGCACCGCTGAACTTTACGATCCCACCACTAAAACATTCACTCTGACCGCCGGCAACATGACGATGTTTCGTGCGTATCAGACCGCCACTCTTCTGATGAACGGCAACGTATTGATCGCGGGTGGGGTCACTTCATCGAACACGGCCACTGCAACTGCGGAGCTGTACGATCCTACCACCGAAACTTTCTCGGCCACAGGGTCCATGGCCAACGCCCGCCATGCTCACACGGCCACGCTGCTTCCAGATGGCAAGGTGTTGATCACCGGCGGCACCACCAACACCTCCGACGACGCGATGGGCGACATAGCGAGCGCCGAACTGTACGACCCGTCGTTGGGAACATTTTCTTCGGTCGGGAACATGACGATAGCCCGGGCGGATCATGGGGCTGTTCTACTCGCCAACGGGCTGGCTCTGGTGGCGGGAGGGTTTAGTCCCACCGCAACCGCCTTCACCGCTGCTGACTTGTATAACCCAGCCACCGCCACGTTCTCGCCCACGACCCTGATGAACGCCCTTCATATCGGTGGCGGAGGTTCTCCACCGGCTCCAGCGATCCTTCTCAACAATGGAATGGTTCTTTGGGCTGGCGGGCAATTGGGGTTTTCCAATCCCCCGGAATCGTTTTCCGAGCTTTACGATCCCAATAACAACACCTTCCTGCGGACGGTAGGGTTTTCTCCAATTATCTCCATCGCGGCGGATCCAACCAGCTATCCGACCGTCATATACGCGAGCACTGTCCAGAGTTCAGGACTGTTAGCAAGTAGCGGAGGATTCGCCAATTGCTTCGGCTGTCCACTCATCAATCAGTTCGAATTCGGAACAGATGGAGCGGGCGTCGTAATCGATCCGACGACTACTCCCGGCACCATATATTTTGGCACCCAGTCCGGCACGATCCTGAAGAGCACCGATGCCGGCACGACGTTTAGCACTATCAGTCCCAACGGTTCTCATCCTGGCGTCTTCAATACACTCGCCGTCACCCCAGGTCTAACCGGAACGGTATATGCGGGGGATTTCGAGGAAAACGACAGCTTCGTTACCCAACTCAATCCGGCTGGCTCGAATGCCCTTTTCTCGACCTACCTGGGTGGAAGTAAGGACGACGTGGGCTTTGGTATTTCAGCGAATCCGGGTGGCAGCTCCGCATATGTGGCCGGGCTCACCGATTCCCCAGACTTTCACGGCGCATCGAGTGGCGAGCAACCAGCTCTCGCCGGAAGTGAGAACGCTTACATCGCAAATATCGCCATCGCCGCAACGCCAACGGCGACGCCTACAGCGAGGGCGACATCGACGAACACTGCGACTGCCACGGCCACCTCGACTGCAACCGCAACGCCAACTGCCACTGCGACATCAACTGCCACGGCGACCGCGACTGCTACCGCCACTGTAACGGCGACTCTAACCGCAACTCCTACGCCGACCGCCGCCACGGCTACCTTAACTGCTACTCCCACCAGGACTGGAACGCCGGTCGTGACTGCTACGCCGACTGCGACCATCACGGGAACGCCGACCATGACCATGTCACCGAGCCCGACACCTACAGCGATGGCTAGCGCGTCCCCGGCTATGACTATAACGGCTAGTCCGGGAGCCACCGCAAGCGCCGGGATGCTGACGGTCGCCAACAACAGCGGCGCGCCGATGGTTACTTCCCAAGTGACGATGACCTTTACCAACGCCGACCTGTTCACGTCGGCGACCGTGACGGCTACTGCCGGTGAAGCGTCGGTGACCAGCGGGCCAATCAACCCTGTCACAGGTGGTAATTCGCCCGAAACGCCGAACCTGACTACCTTCAACTTCAATCCACCGCTGGTGATCCCGGACGGAGAGTCCGCGACCATCACGCTGTCGGTTGTCGTCACGACCACGCCTCAGATCACCATGTGGCGAAGGCCCGTGACGTACGCGTCGATGGTTCCCGGCGACGGCTTGGGTGGCTGGGGAGGAGGTCTGCTCGCCTCGATGCTCCTACTCAGCATCGGTACGACACTGGTCGCGAGTTCGCGGCCGCGGCGAATGTACTTTGTGCTGGTGATCATACTGCTCGCGATGACGAGCCAGGTGGGATGTGACAACGGCTCAGTCGGCAGCGGCCCACCCTCGACGTCCAGCAACACTCCAACTTCGACTCAGAAGGCGCGACATGTTACGGCAATGAACCAGATGACCGGTGGGAACATCCCGGTCTCTGGATTCCCGCCTGGAGGCCTCCCACTCTCGACGATTACGGTGCCTAAGTGAGAATGTTTTCCAGGAGTAACGGCCGTCGGCGAATAGCTACTCGACAGTTACCGACTTTGCGAGGTTGCGCGGCTGATCTACGTCGGTGCCTCGTTCTACCGCGACGTGGTAGGCGAGCAGTTGTAGCGGGACTGTCATCAGGACCGGCGTTAACATGTGGTTGGTCTCCGGCACTTCGATGATTTCCGCGGCTACGCTTTTTAGCTCCGCGGTCGCGTGATTTGTCACCGCGATGATGCGGCCGTTGCGCGATTCTACCTCCTTTAGATTCGACATCGACTTGTCGAACAGATCGTCGTTGGGAATTATCACGACCACCGGCATCTTGTCGTCGATGAGCGCGATCGGCCCGTGCTTCATCTCGCCTGCGGAGTAGCCCTCGGCGTGAATGTAAGAAATTTCCTTCAGCTTGAGCGCGCCCTCTAGCGCGATTGGGTAGTTGATGCCGCGGCCGAGGAACAGGAAATCGCGCGCCGGCGCGTACTTGCGCGCTATCTGCTGAATGTCAGGCTCGCTCTCGAAGATAGTTTTGATTTGTCCGGGTATCGCAAACGCCGGCTGCAACAATTTCCCGGAATCGGACTCTGAAAGACGGCCCATCCGCGCCGCCAGGTGAATCGCGAACAGATAGTAAGCCTCGAGCTGCGTGAGAAAGCATTTGGTGGTCGTCACGCTCGTCTCGGGACCGCATCGCGTGTACAACTGCGCGTCGGCCTTGCGCGCGATCGACGAGTCCACAGTGTTGGTGATCGCCAGCAGATGCGCACCGCGCGCGCGTCCTTCTTCCATCGCGGCGATCGTGTCAGCGGTCTCGCCCGATTGCGACAGGGCAATGATCATCGTGCGGCGGTCGATCGGCGGTCGTCGATAGCGGAACTCGGATGAGTAATCGACCTCGACCGGAATCCCGGCGAGCTCCTCGATCATGAACTTGGCGACCTGCGCGGTGATCCATGACGCGCCCGCACCGAGCATCACGATTCGCCCGATCGCCGCGGGACCGCCCGCCGGCAGCAGCTCGCCTTCGAAGCGGATTGTTGTTGAGCCGCCGTCCGCCCGGCCGGCCATCGTGTCGATCCACGCCTGCGGCTGGTCGTTGATTTCCTTGCGCAGGTAATGGCGAAAGCCGCCCTTGGTAGCGGCGACGGCGTCCCACTCAACTTGACGCGGCGTGCGAGTGACCGCGGTGCCGTCGAACTTCATGATGCGCGCGGTGGCCGCGGTGACCTCGGCCAGCTCGCCGTCTTCGAGAACAATCGCGCGGCGCGTGTGCTCGAGAATCGCGGGAATATCCGACGCGACGAAATTCTCGCCGTCGCCCAGACCGAGCACCAGCGGAGTCGCGGTCTTGGCGGCGACCAGCTTGTCGGGTTCGGTCTCCGACAGCACGACGATCGAGAAGGAGCCGCGCAGGCGCAGGACGGCCTCGCGCACGGCCTCGGTGAGACCGCGAACGCCCCCCCTGAGCTTCTCTTCGATCAGATGCGCGATCAGCTCGGTGTCGGTTTCGGAGCGGAGCTTGTGGCCGCGCGCGAGCAGCTCGGTGCGGAGATCGATGAAGTTCTCGACGATGCCGTTGTGAATTACCGCGACCGGGCCGGCCTGGTGCGGATGCGCGTTTTCCTCGGACGGGCGGCCGTGCGTCGCCCATCGCGTGTGCCCGATTCCGATGCGGCCCTTAAGGGGCGAGTCGGCCAGCAGGTGGCGCAGGTTCTCGAGCTTGCCCTTGGCGCGCCGAATTTCGAGCTTGTTGTCGGCTAGAGTTGCGATGCCCGCCGAATCGTAGCCGCGATATTCGAGGCGGCTAAGCCCTTCGAGCAGGATAGGGTAAGCCTCGCTCGGTCCGACGTATCCAATTATTCCGCACATGAGCGTTCGCTCCTTTCCCCTGATTTGCAGGGAAGGTTACGGAGTTGTCCGAACCTACACGAACGGAGCGATAGCGAAATGATTTTCGGGAGAGTTTAGGAAGTCACGTCAGAGCCGACGCTCTGCCACTGGAGGCGCGTTTTGTCGCGCGGTCACCCGCGCGGTTTCAATCCTCGCCTCTATCGACTGTGGAGCCGGGAAGCCATCCGCCGAAACTTTCGATACTGCTTCCACCTCGTCAACTCATGGCGTTGCGGCCATGAGTCCTGGCGCTACTCTCGCACTTTGTTGTCTATCGCCTCGACCGTCACCTCGTTGCGATGATTATTAGCGCATGGGCGAGCGAGTTCAAGCGACGCGTTCAATCCTTCTTTCGCAGCAGGCTGCCGTCGGGGCTGTCGTTGTGGCGCTTGCGCCAGGTCGCCATCCAGCCGGCCTTCTCGCGTTGCGGATGATGCGACATCACGAGCGCGCCGTCGGGCACTTCGCGGACAATCGTCGTGCCTGAGGCGACGTACACGTCGCTGCCGACCTTGATTGGCGCGACGAGTTGCGTGTCGCATCCGACCATGCAGCGGTCGCCGATCTCCGTGTGATGCTTGTCGTAGCCGTCGTAGTTCACGGTGATAACGCCGCATCCGACGTTGGTGTCGGCACCGATGGTCGTGTCGCCCAGGTAGCTCAGGTGGCTGGCCTTGGTGCCGCGGCCGAGGCGCGCTTTTTTGGTCTCGACGAAATTGCCGATGCGATTGTGGCCGGCGAGTTCGGTGCCGGCGCGCAGGTTGGCGAACGGCCCGATTTCGGATTCCTCGCCGATGACGCAATCCTCAGCGCGCACGCCCAGCT
>JBAWCX010000374.1:0-2151 GCA_049590495.1 Binatus sp. (SeqCode) | reverse complement strand
CCCCGGATGGCACGGCACGACGATCCCGCCCATCCGCGCGACCTCATTGATCAGCGTCTGCGCGTCGAGATGCACGTCGGCAAAATCGAATCGCTTGACCATGTCGTCGTTCACGCCGAACACCAGCATGTGCCCGTAGTTGGTCTCGACTTCCGACGCGCGCAGCACCATAGTGCCGAACTTGTCCTCGAGCGCGCGGTAGTCGGCGTCGCGATTGAACTGTCGATGCTCGGTCAAGACGATTCCGTCGACCGGCCGCTCGGCCGCACGCAGCTTGATCCAGTTGAGGTACGCCTCTACCGGTGCGCGACTGTCTTCCGATGCTTCACTATGCGTGTGCAGATCAAGGATTGTACTCACCAGGATTGAGCCCTCACCTCGCCGGGCGAAATTTCGCGAGCGTCACTGTGGGCGTGACGTCTTCGTATACGACCTCGACGGGCATCCCTATCTTAACCTGTTCCGGCTGGCAGTCGATAACGTTGGTGAGCATTTTCACGCCCTCGTCCAGTTCGACATACGCCATGATGTACGGGAGCGACTCGCGAAACCCCGGCGCCTGGTTCTGATAGGTCGTCGTGAAGGTGTAGACCTTGCCGCGCCCGCTGCATTTGATCCATTGCGTATCCGACGACATGCAATTCGTGCACAGCGCGCGCGGATAGTAGCGCACGTCGCCGCACTTCCCGCACTTCTGGATGTATAACTCGTGCCGCTGGAGCGCCTCCCACCATGGACGATTCTCTTCGTCGAGATGCGGGAGTGGCTTCGAATATTTCTTCGCTTGGGTTTGTTCCGCCATGATTCGTCGTCCGTCCGTATAGTGTCCTGGTTTGACTTTCTAAACTTTAACGCCCATGGGCGCAGTAAATGTCTGGTCGTTCACATTGCCGGTGTTCAGTACGCCCTTCGGCTCGAAGCAAAGAACTTCAGCTACTTCATCCGCACAGGTCCGGTGCTCAACTCCGCGAGGAACCACGACGCATTCCCCCGGCTCCATTGAGACCACATGGTCTCTGAACTCGACGCGAAAATTCCCTTTCCAGACCAGGAACAGTTCATCTTCGTGTTCATGATGATGCCAAGGAAACTGTCCCATCACTTTGACAATTTTGACCTCTTGACCGTTCAAAGCCGCAACGACTTTGGGCCGCCAAAGTTCTGTGAATAAGCCAAATTTCTCGTTCAGATTAATCTTGGTCGTCATAACCCTGCCTTCTGAACGTTACTGATTGCTGAGAATTAGCGTCGCCCCCGAATGACGCGTGCCGAGCGCGCCACCGGTGCCGTGCGCGAGCGCGATTTTGCAATCCTTGACCTGCCGCGGACCACATTCGCCGCGCAACTGTTTCGTGGCTTCAATCACTAAAAAAATTCCGCGCATCCCCGGATGGTTCGACGACAGACCGCCGCCGTCGGTGTTGATTGGAAATTCGCCGTCGAAGCGCAGCCGCCCGCCCGACACGAACGCTCCCCCTTCGCCGCGCTTGCAGAAGCCGAGATTCTCCAGCGTCGCGAGAACGGTGATCGTGAACGAGTCGTAGATCATCGCCATGTCGATATCTTTGTGCGCGACGTCTGCGCGCTCGAACGCCAGCCGCCCCGATTGCGCCGCCGCGATTTCCAGAAAGTCGCGCTGCCCGCGCGCTGCGTGCCGCACCGTCTCGCCCGTGCCGAGGATATACACCGGCTTCTTCTTCAAGTCGCGCGCGCGCTCGGCCGACGTGATGACCAAGGCGCCGCCTCCGTCGCTGATGATGCAGCAATCGAGCAGATGCAGCGGCGACGAGATGATTCTCGACGCGAGCACGTCTTCTACCGTGATCGGATCGCGGTACTTCGCAGCCGGATTCATCGACGCATGCAGCCGCATCGTGACCGCAATCTCGGCCAGCTGCTCCGAGGTCGTGCCGTAGTCGTGCATATGACGCTGCGCGATCATCGCGTACGCCCCGACGGTGGTCGGTCCGAATGGAATTTCGTACTGGTCGCACGGATCGCCGCCGCCTCCGCCCCCGCCGCCCGTGCCGATCGCGAACCGCGACGACGCCGCCGTCGAGCCATAGACCACGACGCATACGTCGCACAGCCCGGCGTGAATAGCGGCCGCCGCGTGCGCGGTGTGCGCCACGAACGACGATCCGCAAATCG
>JBAWCX010000373.1:0-8221 GCA_049590495.1 Binatus sp. (SeqCode) | reverse complement strand
GTGCGGGCCCGCCGGCGGATTCGGCCGGACCGCGACGGCGGCCTTCGCGCCGCTGGCCGCCTGGATATGCAGAAAGGATTGCGCGTTGGTCAGGAATCCCAGCGCGACGTCGGTGGATATCGCAGTCACGCCCAGCATCAGGGTCATGCCCAGATACATCGCGATCGCGCGGCCTCTCGAACGTGTGGATAACTTGTCCATCGTCTGATCCCCTCGGCAAGTCAGGTCCACGGTGGCATTGAGGCGGCATTCCTGACGCTCTAAACGGCTTCAAGAGTGACCGCGATGCTACAAAACGGGTTGCTTGCGCCTTGATGAGCAGGTGCATGCCAAGAGTAAACACTTTGTAATTATTTATGTCTAACTGTTGCAGCCTGCCGAGAGTGCGGAAAAGCCGCCATTTAGTAGCATCATGGTGACAAAATGACACTTGGCGCGAAGGCGTCGGGTAACTGGCCGGTGCCGCAGTCAGGTGAGCGACTTCGAAGGGGCGAGTACTGTCTTTCAGTCTGCGATGGGCGCGATTCTGACTGGTCGGACGGAGCTGGAAACGGTAATTCATACCATATGTTGTGGTGATGGACGCCCCGGCTACCATCGGTAGTTTCGTTCCGTCAAATTTGATATTTCGCGGAAGCGGCGTCCGAGCAACCTAACCCCTAACCCTTTCTCCCTTCAGGAGAGGGGAAATCAAGGATTCGCGCTGTAGCCCACCCTCACCCGCGCGTGCGGCGCGGCCTCTCCCGCAACCAAGCGGGCGAGGCGCATAATCAGTGGCGCGGAACGCGCCACCCTAACTCGACCCTCACCTTTAATCCTCTCCCTCACAGGGAGAGGGGAAGAGCCTCGCAAATTGAAACTGAGATACTGCCCTACTGAGACACGAGCATCTTGGAGTCGGCTTTGAGCTGCAGATTGAAGCTGGGCATGAAAGGAATGCTCAGCGGGTAGGTATGCGTGATCGAGACAACGGCGTAATCCAAAGTTGCGCTGGAGGAATCGGTCCACGTCAGGCTCACGTCAGTGGTGGCAAGAAAAGGCGCGTAGTTGACGGCTTGTTGCGTGACAGGGCCACACGCGCCGGTCTTGGGGCAGGGGCTGTTCGCGCTGGTGGGACTGTGAACCATCGCGACGCGAGCGGCCTCGTGGGCGGCAGTGCTCATGGAGTTGTATGCGTTCACGGCCAGCGCGATTTCCGAAATACCGAACAGCAGCAACAAAAACACTGTCGCCGTCATTGCGAACTCAGTGAGCGTCTGGCCGGCGGGGCGGCCGGCGAGCGGGAGCGAGGTGCCGCGTATGTTCATTCTTGTACCTGCATTATGGCCTGGCCGTTCAAGGTGAATGAATTCGGCAGACCGGCAAAACTGAGGTTGAGGAGAGTGGCGAAAGTTGCGGAAGTAGTGACCGTTACATACGTCGCGTTCCCGTTGCCCACACAATAAGTGGAAGTGGCGCTGCCGCAACTTGTGACCTGTGAACCGGTCGCGCAGGTGCATTGCTTGGCGCTCGCGGTCAGGCCGGGAACGTTGCTGCCGTCGTTCACGGCGGCGGCCTTCATCGCGGCAGTGTTGGCCGCGTTTTGCACCGACTGCGATCCGTACTGGGCGCCGGCCCGGGCCGCGTTGTTGACGGCGATACTCAAGAAGAACACCCGCGCGAAATCGGAGCTCGCCACGAGCAGGATGGCCAGGATTGGCAATATGTACCCGAATTCGGCGATGCTCTGGCCGCGCGAACGCTTCCAGAGCAGTCCTCGGCGGGGGAGTCGGCGCGAGATGCTTTTATTCATAGAGTGCCGTTGTTTTAATCGGCGAGCCGTCGGTAAGCGAGGAATAGTCGCTGCCGAAGGAACTGGGGCCGCTGATGGTTATGGCGTCCCCAATGAGGACGGTATAGCCTGTGCCGGGGCTGCTGCTGCCGCCAGAATAAGTCACAGGGGTATCGGGGAAGTAGAGCACACCCTGGAAGTTGCCGTTGCTGCCGCCGGAGAGCGTATTTTGATTTCCGCTGGTATGGCCGGAGGTGTCGCAGAAGCTCGTACCGGTGCAAATGCCGCGATCCTGGAAGAACAGTATGCCTTCCCAAGGGCCGCCGGTGACGCCAGTCAGCTCACTGGTCGGCGCGCTGAGGGTGGCGGTGCTGGTGCCGCTTATGTCGATCGGTTTGTATCCGGTGGTCCCACTCGCAGTACCGGTGTTGAAGAAGCTAACCCCGGTCCCGTTGATGGTCGAAGCGCTGACATTCAGTCCACCGCCGTTGAGGATATAGAGACCAGGGTTAAGGTTGAGCGTGTGGCCGCCCGAGACCTTGATACCGCCGCAGTAAGTGCCCGGTCCAATGGTCCCGCCGTTGCCACCTGAAGCAATCGACTTATCAGGATCCCCCATGCACGAGCCCACCGTCGGCGCTGTCAGGTAACCCAGGGGGTCAGTGATAGGCGCAACCCCCGTTGTCGGCGTCGGCGAGAAGCCCGTTCCGGAAGCGCCTCCTACGACGCTGATCGCGTTTGCGGTCAGACTTCCGCTTCCGCTGGTCACCAACGCACTCGAGGAGTTGTTGGAATTGTCAACCGCATTGCATTTGGGAGCGTTTATAGAGCCGCTGCCGGTGATTGAGATGGTATTGGCGGCGCTGGCATTGAGACCGATGACGCAACCGGTGCCTGTGGTATAGCCGGCGATGGCGGTGGCGCCCACGTTCACCGTGTTGTAACTAGTTCCGCCGAACAATGCGTTAAACGCACGCATAAAATATGTCGGCACCGCTTGGCTCACATTAACCTGGACGAAGGTGCCGCTGCCC
Source organism: Binatus sp. (SeqCode) (assembly GCA_049590495.1). GTDB lineage: Bacteria > Desulfobacterota > Binatia > Binatales > Binataceae > Binatus. The sequence goes on along the minus strand of JBAWCX010000373.1, from coordinate 5,416 downwards.
ACGTTGGGAAGGGATGTGGGCAATGCAACGGTTACAGTCGTGCTATTTGGGCCGTTGACCGCATAGCCGTTAATCGCAGCGACATCCGAGGCAGGCGGACAGTTGGTGGTGGAAGTCCCGGCGGAGCAAGAAATGTTGCCCTGTAGCGCATTCATGCCGGCGATGGCGGCCGCATCGGCGGCCGTCTGCATCTGGCGGCGGTCATTCCAAAGCAGACCGACGTCAACTGCCAGCGCCAGGAAGCCCATCAGCACGAACAGCGCGAGGCAATAGAGCACAAGAACCTGCCCACGCCCATAAGCACGGGAGCGAATCATCACAACATCCTCCACGCACAGCCCGCAAATATGTCGAAGTTTCGGAGCACGGCGACACTATTACAGGGTGTACGAAATAAGTCCAATGTGTTTACAGCAATTTTTATGCCTTGATATTGTTCAACAAATCAATATCCGGAGGGCCGCTGTGAGCATTTCGGACACACCAGACGGTTCACTTGTGCAACAAGAGTGCGCAAGCGCGAGCGCTATTCAGAATCGGGGGATCTCTCAGGCGTTGGAGGCGGCAGCCTTGAGCAGCATATTGGCGCTGGGGATACCGGTCTTGGCGAAGGATTTCTCGCAATCCGCGGTCGAAGGACCGCGCATGCTGCCTTCCATGTAGGCGAGGCCCGGGCAGCGGCTGCATCCGGCATGGCCCAGTGCACCTGCGGTAGGCGGCAGCGGTAGGTTCGAGGGTAGGCGCCACAGGCGCGGTAAGAGTCCCTCCGCCTGCTCCCGGCTTTAGAAGAATTAGGCTGGAACCCTGAACGAATGCCACCTGGCTACCGTCCAACGACAAAAACCGGCGAGGTGGTAATCGGGGTCATGCTGATGGCGCTCGTATTGAACGCCCATAGCGTGGATGGCACGGTGCAACTGCATGCTGTAGGACCTCGCCATCCGCGCATAGAGCAGCAGGCAGGGCGAGAGTACCCACAGCACAAGGAACCTTCGCCGCACCCTCGGTTGCAGTTCAATGAGCCACCGCCGGTCGAGAATTGTGGTCGCCAGCAGCGTCCACAGAACCGACATCGCACGCATCTTGACGAGGGGACTTGCAGGCCACGGAATGTGAATCCAGAAATGAAGCAGGAAGTAATAGAGAGGCGGATGAGCGGCACCTTCAACAGTAGTACGGATTTGATTCAACGGCAGTGGAACTGTCGTGAGAGTGAACCATTCATCGCCCCATGGTTCGAGAAGATCGAGGCGGTAAAGCAACAGGCCAGCCTGGATCGCGACGGCGCTTAGGCAGAGGATTTCGCCGCACCCAACCGGCGTATCGCGACCAGCGCGCCGGCAATCGAGTCGATGGAATCTCGATGGCTTCCAGATTGACCACTATCCGCCGGAGTAATAAGTTAGCCGAGATTCGGTCGGCATAGCGGATTGCCAGAATACTCTTCCATCAGCGTTCGTCGCGCGACACGTCAACTGATTGACCTCTCGCGGGCCTTGCGCCTGGTCTGGCAGGCCGCGCCTGGCTGGACAGTCACTTGGGCCGTCCTGCTTCTCGTTCAAGGGTTTCTTCCCGTCGCGACTGTCTATCTTACCCGGCCGCTGGTCAATGGGATTGTCGCCGCGGTCCGCTCCGAAGGCAACTGGCGGCCAATCCTGCTGCCTGCCGTCTTGATGGCGATCGTACAGCTCCTGGCCGAGCTGCTGCGCGGCACCAATAACTGGGTCCGCACGGCAGAGGCGGAGCTTGTGCAGGACCACATTACCGGGCTCATTCACCGCAAGTCGATTTCAGCCGATCTTGCGTTCTACGAGTCGCCCGATTTCTACGACCATCTGCACCGCGCTCGCGATGAAGCAAGTTACCGGCCCATCGCGTTCCTCGAAAAGCTTGGCAGCGTGCTTCAGAATGGGGTCACCCTCGTCGCGATGCTCGCAGTGCTGGCCGGTTTCGGCGTATTGCTCCCGTTGGCGTTGTTGTTGAGCACGATTCCGGTACTCGCCATGGTACTTCGCTATGCTGTCAAGCAGCATCAGCTTCGGATTGAAACGACTCCCATCGAACGCCGCATCTGGTATTACGATTGGCTGCTGACTTCGGGACCAACCGCCCCTGAACTTCGTCTCTTCATACTGGGCGACTACTTTGAAGCGGCGTACCGCAGGCTTCGCGAGGTGCTGCGCAAGAAGCGCATCGATTTGGCTCGCGACCAGGGTCTGGCACAGCTCATGGCAGGCGCCTCCACATTGGTCGTGACTGCGGCAGCTTGTGTCTGGATGCTTTTCAAGACGCTGCGCGGCGGACTTTCTCTCGGCGATCTCACCCTCTTATATCAGGCGTTCCAGCAAGGCCTGAGCCTTGCGCGGGAGCTTCTCCGAAACGTCGGTGACCTGTATCAAAACACGCTGTTCCTCGGCAATCTATTCGAGTTCCTGGCGCTCGAGCCGCGAGTCATCTCACCGCAGGCACCCGTTCCTTGTCCGCGCCAGCTGCGCGAGGGTATTCGTTTTCAAAACATCAGTTTTCGCTATCCGGACACGCAGCGCCTTGCGCTCCAGGACTTTGAACTGTTTGTGCCCAAAGGCCGCGTGGTAGCGATTGTCGGTCCCAACGGAGCGGGCAAGAGTACGCTGGTCAAGTTGCTGTGCCGCTTTTACGATCCCGAGGCCGGCTCGATCACGATCGACGGCACCGATCTTCGAGACTTCGCCGTCGATGAGCTTCGACAACAAATCACCGTGTTGTTCCAGGAGCCGGTCCATTACAACGCTTCGGTCCGCGAGAACATCGGTCTGGGCGATCTCTCCAAGCTCGATGAAGACGGGCTCGTTCGAGCGGCCGCTGAGGCTGCCGGGGCCGAAGCCTTCATTCGCCGCCTTCCCGAGGGCTACGAAAATCTGCTCGGCCATTGGTTCGACAAAGGCGTCGAGTTGAGCGTGGGCGAGTGGCAGCGGCTGGCCCTTGCGAGAGCATTTTTGCGGCAGGCTCCAATCGTGATTCTCGACGAGCCGACGAGCGCGATGGATCCATGGGCCGAGGCTGACTGGCTGCGGCGCTTTCGCGACCTTGCGTCGGGACGCACCACTCTGCTGATTACGCATCGCTTCACCACCGCGATGCTGGCGGACCAGATCCACGTCATGGAGGAAGGGCGCGTTCTCGAGTCGGGTTCGCACCAGGAGTTGATCGCGCAGGGAGGGCGCTACGCCGTCTGGCGGTCGGCACAAAACCTCGAGTGAGCGGCGAGTGCCAATTCCTGGTCGCGGCGGTGGTTTTTCCATCCCGAAGATCCGCCGCCGGACCCAAGCGGACTCGAGTGGAGCGCATTGATGCGGCTGTCGTCGGCACATGCCGTTACGCCCCTGCTCTACCGCGCGCTTCGAGCTGTCCCAATACCGCAGCGCGCTGCCGAAGATCTCCATTCAGCGTTCGAAAAAAATGCGCGATGGAATCTGGCGCTGAGCGCGGAACTCTGCAGATTGAGCGAATTGTTCGAGCGACACGCAATCGCTTTCGTCCCGTTAAAGGGGCCGGTGCTGAGCCAGCAACTCTATGGCGATCTATCGATGCGCTGTTCGAGTGATCTCGATTGGCTCGTCCATCGCCGCGATGTCTTGCGGGTCCGCGACGTCTTGTCCGCTAGCCGCTACCGGGTTGGAAGCCCTCTTCACTGGCCATGCGATTCTGCTTACCTGCGCTCGAGAGGAGCGGAAATCTCGATGGTCGATGAATCCCGCTTTTTAAGCGTCGATCTGCATTGGCGAATCCTGCCGGGCTCTTTCGCGAGCGCCTTGACTACGAAGACGTCTGGCAATCGCTCGAATCGGCTGCGTTCTGCGGCCGGACCATCCCCGTTCTACGTACGGAACACCTGCTGCTTTTGCTTTGCGCGCACGGAGCCAAACATGCCTTCGCACGGCTCGGCTGGATCTGCGACATCGCATCCTGCCTGATCGCTTTCCCAAATTTGCGATGGCCCGACGTGCTGGCCGCGTCGGCGCGCGCCGGGACGATGCGCGAGCTGTTGTTGGGGTTGAAGCTGGCCGAGGATCTTCTCGGGATACCGCTGCCGCCGGCGCTGCCTGGCGATCCCGCGGTCGATAAACTAGTCAGCTTCGTGCGAAGCCGTGTGCTGGCGGCCGCGCCAATTCGCGTCGATGAGTCCGAGCTGATCCCCTTCTGCTTGCGGCTCTTCGAGTCAGGCCGCCATCGTCTGCGCTTCCTGCGCGGCCACCTCGAACCTTCCTTTGCCGACTACCAGGCCTTGCAACTTCCCCCCGCCTTTTATTTTTTTTATTACGTCCTACGTCCCGTGCGACTCATCGCGAAGTACACGGTTCGACGAAAATAGCTGAAAAGAGCATCGGGCGATCAAACCCCCTGGACAATCACCGCACTGTATTCTGCCCCTTTGAACCGATGCTCGCGCGCGGCGAGATAGCTGGGACTGTTGTACCATGCCTTCGCCGCTTCGACGGTCGGAAATTCGAGAATGACCATGCCTTCGATTTCCGGACCCTCGACCACTTCGTGATGGCCATAGGCGACCCGCCCGATGACCGGGTGACCGGCGAGAGTCGAGGGCGCCATTTTCGAGTAGATTTCAAGCTCTTTCGGGTCGCGGGTGCTGTGGCGGGTAAAAACCATATAAGCAGCCATCAGATCCTCCTATTGGAGTGCTAGTTCCTATTGCTGAAGCGCGTTTGCCGTCAAGCGCCGCCGACCAAGTCGCGATCGCAGCCATTCAGCAGGTCTTGAGAATAGCGCGATGATTATCCGACCAGCCTTCGGACCGGCGAGCTCGAGACCAAAGTTGCCCGACGCTGCGATCACGTGCCGGAGGCCGAAATTCCGAAAGAACATCTGCGCGTTATCTATAAGGAACACCGGGTTCATGATTTTCAAATCCCTGCTCTACCTGATTTAGTTTGAGGAACGTCTACTGTTAGGGTCCGTGCCGTCTCGCAAATCGCGGTAGCTTTGGCCGTTTGCGAAATATTTTTCGTCCTGATCAGTCAATGATGCTCTCCATTTTCCAGCCGTTACCGCTTGTATATACAAGACTTGGACCACAGATAATTTATTTCGTTCCGCACGGTAGTGTCTCAGTTTGAGCGGACATGCGGCGCACCAGACAATTGCGCTGCAATCGATCCCCACTCTGACCCTCCCCCGACGAACGTGGGCGGGAAGCGGAGGGAAATTCCCGATGTTTCCGAGATGCGCTTTAAGGTAGAGAGTTAGAAAAGGCGCCGACGAAATGAAGACTTCCGAAGACAAATATCGGGTGATGGTCGATACGATCCCCGCGCTCGTCTGGTGCACTCTGCCGGATGGTTCCAATGAATTCCATAACCAACGATGGCACGACTATACGGGCCTGCCCGAGGGAGCAGAGACCGGTTGGGGATGGAAA
>JBAWCX010000372.1:0-3183 GCA_049590495.1 Binatus sp. (SeqCode) | reverse complement strand
CTGTCACCAATCGCAACGTCGGTGATCGTCTCTCCTGGCTGCAGCTGAATGTCTGAAGTCCGTAGCGGCTCGCAATCGAGTGTCGGCTGGGGGCCCTGGTTATACGGATAGAGCGTGTACGCCGGTGTTCTGTAAATCGCCCAATCGCCGCTCTTGTCGTGCTCTTTGAGCGCCTGCTGAACCTCGGGCGGCTGCGCTGCTAGGATCTGCGCCGGAGTTGGCAGGGCTGGCGGCGCTTCCGCTTTCGGTTCGGCTTCGGTTACCAGGTTGAGCGGCGGCGGTGCTGGTGGCTGTTTCGCCGCGCATGCTCCCAACATCAGCGCCAAGCTGAATGCTCCTGCGATAGCGATCCGTCTCATCGCTCTGCCTCCTTCTGTTGCCGGCCTAGCCTTGCTGCTCGGTCCAGCTGATCTGCGTCACGCAAAACCCGAGAGGGTTGCTGACGATCGCGTCTTCGGAACTCGGTGGTACGATTTCGGTTTGGAGCGCCGCTTCCCAATGCGACGGCGCCCCGGCCGCGATGCCGTTCAGATCGCGTTGCTGCTCGGTCCATCTCACCTGATAACTTCGAGGAGAGAGCTGAAGGATCGAATCGATCTGAACCGAGACGGTCTGCTTCTCGGCGATCTTGAACGGGTTATGGGAGAAATTGTCGGAGTGGTAGTACTCGTCGAGAAACCGGTCCGCGGCGCCGCGCGTATGCGCGAGCAGCGCGTTGAGCGTCTGATGCTCCACCTGCGCATCGCTGGTGACCGAGCGTGCGTCGCGGATGAAGGCCGCTACCTCATAGCGTTCCATTCGCGCGGTCACGTCCGGCAGAGCCACCGGCGTGAGGGGTTGCGGGACCGTCAGGGCGTATCCGAGCTTGTCGACTTCAACGACGTAGGGGATGTACCGACTGTGATTGCCGAGCCAGACGATACCGCTCGCGAGAATCAGACTCAGTAGTAGAAGACCGCCAGTGGCGATCTGCCAGTTGCGTTTGCCGAGAACGAGATCGGCGTATCGTTCGTCCCATTCGCGACGCGCTTCGAGATACGGGTTGCTCTCCATGCGAACGCCTCACAGTAAAAATCTGAATTCACACATCAAACTACGGCTCGCTGGTTTTGTTGGTAGAGCAAGTTCCTTGCCGCAGCCCAATCTTGGCGTCGTCCGAGAGAGGCGCCGTCGGGGAATTAGTGCAGTACTTGAGCGCTCAGTTATGCGGACGAAGATTTCGTCGAGCGAATCAGATGGGTTATCTGTCCGCGATCGGTGGAAAGATGGCGGGGTTTCAAACTCGAGAAAGTGTCCACGAAGTGTCCAAAGTGTCCATTCGTGAAGTGATCCGAGCCGATCACTGAAGTGGGAAAGCCCTTGATTTTCCTACGTGATCTGATCTGACATGATCTGAGATCAGGGTTTGCGCGAGATTCCTAATCCTGGGGCCGTGGGTTCGAATCCCGCAGGGGGCACCATCCCTCGACCCGTCCCGCCAAACTTGGCAGCTGTTGATCGTCCTCGCGCTGTGAAAGCGCGCGCTGCTTCCGAAATCCGCCAAACCGAAACCGTCTTCAATGCGCTCGCACACGCCCAGCGCCGCCAGATTCTCCTGGTGCTGCATTTTCGCGGAGACCAAATGAGAGCGGAGCGAGATCGCCGACCGCTTCTCATGCGCATGGTCAACGACCACCCGCCACTTGAAAATCCTCGAACGCGCCAAGCTAGTACAAGTAAAAAGGCAAGGTCGCGAACGAGTCTACCAACTGGATTCATCAAAACTGCGCGCAACACTAGACAGATGGCTGGAGTGGTTCGTCGACGCGCCTCGCAACGAGCGTCCGAATCCCACCTTGCCCGTTACCTCACAGGAGAGGCGGCCTTGCGCAGCGAGGTAGGTGAGGGTGCAGCTCCTTCTCGCGATTGTTCCCCTTCGAGTCGGCGCGTACGGACGCGCTGCTTGACCCCGGGTTGACCTGCGGTTAGCTGTTGACGAGGTGGCCAGATCGGAAATGCGGAATACTAATGCGGCGAGTCGGCGCCGGTCTTTTTTGGTCTGTACGCGAGCGCTGTTGATTTGCGCCGCGGCCGCGGCCGCGGCTGCCGGATGCGCGCATCTCACGTTTCAGAGCGCCGCGGTACACAACGAGCCTTGGTACCAGCGGTGGTTCGCCAAGTCCGACGGGATTCACTACTATCGTCCCAAACCCTATGTCTTGATCACGGAGACTCAGGCTATCAAGGATGCCGGCGCCTCCTGCGTCGTCGATATCAAGTATCTACCTGATTACTCACAGGAGTACGTGATAGTACCGCACTACTGGATCGGGAGCGTAGCTCTAAAGCCGACCCTCGCCGACGGATGGAACCTTACCAACCTTGACTCTACCGTCGATACCAAGGTGCCCGAGACGCTCAACGCGTTTGCAGCCCTGATGACAGCGGTACCCAAAGGGGCTGTGGCGGCGGCTGTTCCTTCGGAGAAAATCGAGGAAGCGGCGGGGAACGTGAGGCCTGGAATGTATCCGATGGAGCCTGATGGCGACCGACTGACTATCGATGTCGATCATCCGGTATTCCAGGCGAAAGGGTCTGTTTGTCTGACGCTGACCGCCACTCCCGCACCACCAAAAGCGCCGACCACGCCCACAACGCCTCCCAAACAATAGACGGCTCTTCAAGCCTTGCCTAACGCGCCGAGGGCTCGACCAGGTTGCATGAGTAGGTCTTGATCACCAGCCAGACTTCCTTTCCCGCTTCGATTCGCAACGAATCTATTGCGCCAGGTGTCAGGTGGACCTCGAAGGTTGCGCCTGCTTCTATCATTACTACTGCCCTTACTCCTTCGCGGCGTGTTGATAGGACTCTTCCTTGAAAGGCGTTGCGGGCGCTTAGGCCTTGCGGGTGCTCGGATGCGAGCATTATATCGCCGGCGCGGATTGCTATTCTTACTCGCGCTCCTGGTTCAGCGTGGCCTAGCGGGACTTCCAGTTGAGTTGCGCTTTCGTCCAGCTGGCATAGCATCGTGCCCTGAGTCTCCGCGATCGATCTTACCGTTGCGTCGAAGACGTTTTCGAAGCCTACTACCTGCGCGATCGTTTCGTGGCGCGGCGTCGTTAGTACGTATTGCGGCATCCCCTGCGCCAGGATGCGTCCGCCTTCGAGCACTACCACTCGTTCTCCTAGCGCGAAGGCCTCGTC
>JBAWCX010000371.1:0-14808 GCA_049590495.1 Binatus sp. (SeqCode) | reverse complement strand
GCAGACGACCCTGATGAGCGTCGGCCTCTACAACGAACCGCGCTTCCCGTTCATCCCGTCGATCCTGTACTGATTAGCGCCGCGCGGTGAACAGCCCGGAGTCCTTGGTCATCCGGATTTCGCCGTGCGTCGCGATTTCATTCTCGACATGCCCGCGTAGCGCCGCAATCTGTTCGTCGGTCACTCGGCTGTGCACGCGCATCGAGCAGATATAGTCCATCAACGGCGCAGCTTCGGTGATCACCAGCGAGTCGGCGTAGCGTTCGAGCTTCACTTCGCTGAAAGCACGGCGCATGTACGCCTCGCCATTCTCGAGGCCAAAGCGCGTGGCCGACTCCGTCATTCGCGGAATCGAAAAAAAGCGCGCCGCCAGTTCGTCCATCTCGCGCATGTTCGCGAGTCCCATCGTCGCCGCATAGCAGTAGCCGTCGGGCTTGAGCACGCGCCGCACCTCATCGAGCGCGCGCGCAATGTCGGGAACGTGATAGAGCATGTGGTTCGCGATCACCGCGTCGAACGACGCGTCGCGAAACGGAATCGCCTGCGCGTCGGCCTGCATGTAGATGAACGAATGCCCCAGCTGCGCGAGATGCGCGCGAGTTTCGCGGAGCATCCCGTCCGACATGTCGGTCAGAATCACGCGCCACCCGCGAGGCGCCTGCGCCGAGCCGCGCCACAATATGCCGGTGCCGCATCCGAGCTCTAGCACGCGCGCGTTGTCGGGAACCTGAATCCGATCGAATATCCATCGCATCAGTCCGTAGCGATTCGTGCTGAAGCGCCGATGCAGCCGGAATCGCGCCGACAGGTTCGAGCCGTCCTTGTATTGTTCTCGCAGCAACCGCGCCGAGTCGGAAATGTTGGTCGTCGCCATCGCAGTCATGCTGACCCGCGCGCGAGGCGGGGATCAAACGATCGCTCGCCTTGTCCGCCGCGCATCGCTGATGTAGTTCTGTCCTATCCCGCGTCCTGCGCCCCGGTAGTGAAAAGGACATCACGGAGGTCTCCGGAACCTCAAGTCCGGGTTCGATTCCCGGCCGGGGCATGTTCAGCCGGTTTGACGCATACCGTCTTCGACGTCGGGTCCGTTCCCATCTGCACGACCAGCCATGCGTGTACCCGAAGTAGTGTTTCGCTACACCTTCGCCGACTAAACTTACAGATGGTAGTTAAGTCGTACTATTTGCTTCGTCTTTTGGACCCTTTAGCGTCTCTTATGGGTGTTATAATCTCCTATACATCTCACGCCAGCCTTAGTATTGCTTTATGCCCTGTTGAGAGTCAGTATTCGGACCTATGAAAGGGATTAATCAAGAGGGGGCGAACCTGACGCCGCGGCAAGAGCGCGAAATTCTCGACGAGATTCGCAACGATCGTGAACTCATCGGACGCCTCAGGATTACGCCTCAGGAGCTTGAGGCGTTGTCAAAGTGCGCGCTGCTGGGAACGCTGACCTGCAAGCAGGATATGCTCTTCATCCTGCGGCAGATTCGCGAGGCGGGCCACCTCGATCACGCTACTCGCGTACCGCAGCCGGCACCGCCCGAAGACAAGGAAGAAGACACCGTCGCTGACTTGCGCCGCGTTCCGGTCAGTGCCGGTCCCGGAGTCATGCGCGACCCGGCTTCGCTCGGCGGTATCGTCCACCGCCGCAGACCCGAGCAGTGGGGCATTTTTTTCTGGGGGATGGTCGTGATCGTGGCGCTGATATGGAATGGCGTGATCGCGATCTCACACTGGCGTGACCACTTGCTGACCACCATGGGAACGCCCGTCGCCCAGGTTGCTTCTTCTGACGCGTTCAGCGGGTTGGACCGGTTCAGCACCCTGCTGCTATTTGAGATTGGGTTCGTGGGGCTGATCGCGACCGCGATATATCTCCGATCCCGCATGCGTCACAGCCGCTTCAAAGTCAGACCGGTCCGCTCCTTGCGATAGGCCGGCGCGTTCCGTCTTTCGCGATTCAAATCGATCGCGCCGGCGCGAGCGACTCACGCGACGCTGCGCCAGAACTCCTGCAGCAGCACGCTCATCAGCTTGGGATGCTCCTCGGGGAAGAACAGTTTCCCGCGCGGCACCATGACCACTCGCCGCACGCCGGCGATATTGTTTTTCAGCCACTCCGGCGATTTCAGATCGAACGCGGTGTCCGACTCACCCCATACAATCAGCGTGGGCACCTTGAGTTCGCGCAATTGCGGCGCGATAGCGGTCAGCACCTTCAAATTGTAGAGACTGAGAAAGCGCCGCATCTTCGCGCTCCTCTCGTCCGACGAAACCAGCGGCTCGAGGTAGGTCTTGAAGGCCTCGTCGGGGATTCGTCCCGCGTCTTCATAGACAGATGCGAACGCCTGGCGCGCGACGGCTGGCGCATCCACCATCGCCTTCATTCCCACGACGATCGACGGGTCCGCGAACTGGTCGAACGCCGCTTTCAGCATCGCGTTGGGCCACAGGTCATGGACTTCGCAGTTGGTGATTGTGAGGCTGCGCAGCCGCGACGGATATCGCGCCGCGAACACCTGGCTGATGCTCGCGCCGCTGTCGTTGCCGACCAGGTCCACCTGCGACAAATCAAGCCGGTCCAGGAACGCGGCGATCATTGCGGCCTGCCGGTCGAAGCCGAGGTCCTGCTCCGCGGGGACTTCGGTGTATCCGAGCCCCATCAGGTCGAGCGCGATACATCGGCGCGTCGCCGCGAGATCGTCCAGCGTGCCGCGCCACGCGAAGCCGTTCAGCGGAAATCCGTGTACGAACAGGGCGGCCGGCCCGCTGCCCTGCTCGACGTACGCGATGCGGCCGAAATCGGTCTCTGCGAACTTCCGCGCCTGATGGAACTGCTCTGCGTTCATTGCTAACCTGCCTCCTGTCGTCATTCGCCCGGAACGGTATTTGACATACCAACGGTATGTATGTGACATGAGAACGGTATGACAGTCAAGAGCCGCAAGCTCGAACAGTCCCAGGCCACCCGCGCCGCCCTCATCAAGACCGCGCGCAAGCTCTTCGCCCGCCTCGGCTACGCCGCGACCGATATCGAAACCGTCGCGCGGCGCACCCGCGTCACCCGCGGCGCGCTCTATCATCACTTCAAAGACAAGCAGGATTTGTTCTCCGCCGTGTTCGATCTCGAGGAGCAGAAACTCGCTCAAACCGCCGCCGAGGCCGCCGTCACCCAATCGAACGCCTGGGACGCGATGCTCGCGGGCTGCGACGCGTTCCTCGACGCATGCCTCGATCCCGCCGTGCAGCGCATCGTGCTCATCGATGCGCTCGCCGTTTTAGGATGGGAGCGCTGGCGCGAGATCGATACCCAGTACAACCTGCGGCTGGTGATCGGCGCGCTGCAGGCGGCCGTCGATCAAGGCATAATCGCACTAGGACCGATCGATTCACTCGCGCATCTGCTGATCGGCGCGATAACGGAGGGTGCGATCTATATCGCGCACGCCGACGACCAGCCCGCCGCGCGCCGCGAGGTCGGCGAAAACGTCGCCCAACTGCTCTCAGGCCTGCGCATCGACAATCGAAAAGGCTAGTTTAATACTCCAAACGATGAGCCGCCGGTCGGCAGTAGCTTTCCGGACGCCTTTTAGCTCAGCTACACTTCTCGGAGTGGCTAATCCACTGAGAGACGCCCCGGCTCCCCTGCCTCAGGAGACGATAGAGGCACTCGCGTACTTGCGAGGTTACTTGGTCCCTGAGGTCTCCGGCGAAGATGCAATTCGCACTCCTAAGGTCGTCTGGAAAGCCAAGGTTCTATATCAATGCCTTGTTCGGCGAGTTCTCGACGCCGCTGATGGCACGGTACTAGGTTGGAACGCGGACAACCTGCTCACCGCGATAACGATGGCGCGATCGCTGGTCGAGACGGCAGCGGCCCTGTTTGATCTATCGGAGAATTTAAGCAAAGCCCTTAGCCGCGGATCTCTTGATGAGACGGATGCGATCCTCATGGCCCGAATGTTTGCTTGGAAAAAAGCCCCAGGTGTGGCCGAAGATATACCAGCCTCCACAAACGTACTTACCCTGATTGATCGTCTTGATGATTGGCTGAGACGGCGTGGAGCTTCCGCGGCCATCATTCGCGCATTCTACGAAGATGTGTCCGAGTTCGTGCACCCGAACAATCTGGGAATCGCGCAGATTTATACCGATAACGACTACGCGAAACGATCCGTGTCGTTTTGCCCGACCGAGCAGACGCGCACCGGCCTGTACGACGAAATCAAGAGCGCGCTGGGTTTGCTCTCGGTCGCCAAGTTAGCGGTCGTTCAATTCGAGACGCTCTTGCCGGAGATAGTCCGACTCAACTAGCTTGTGATGACTCCCACACGCTAGACCGCAAGGATGAACCCCCGCCACACCGCCGCTATCGCACTTGTGGATTCGTATCTGATCATCCGCACGCGTGAGGAAGCGTAGTGTCGTTGATAGACTGGGATCAGCGCTTGAGGTTCAAGAGGTTCACGCGCAGCTTCGAGAGAGAGAGAGCAGGCTGCCGAGGATGTTGCGCGCGAGTAGCAAGGGGATGGGGTTCGTTCATTCAGTGAAACGCCTCGGCTTGCTCGACAGATGCCTGTAGGGTAATCAAAATCACCGTTTTCAGAAACGCCATCAGCGCTTAGTTTGCCTCTGTGAGGAGGTAACAAGCCGATGATTCCAAGTCCTGAAACAATCGAACAGTGGTACACGTCCGGGGTTTCTTTTGCGATTTTCGATCGCAGACGTCTCTTGCCTATAGAGCAACTGGCGTCTGCAGTCGGGGCAGAGAGTGGTCGGGAAGTGTCCGAACATGACCTTCATGAGTTCGCAGCAAATGGATGGTATGAGTTACTGCCACTGCCGTGGGATCAATGCGCTCGTGGTGTGCCTCTCTTCATACCGTCGCGGATCGGCCTAATGTTGGATCTCCGCGATCGCGGTTACAGTGCGAGTGAGCTACGAAGCTTCGCGGGTTGGGAAGAGTTCTGGATTAACAATTTCGCAGAGCTGGACCTCGAATATCAGGACGATGATGTAGAACTGCTCGTGCGGCATCATCGCGAACGGCTCGCAAACGCCGAATCCTTGCTCGAATTCAGTAACGAGCCCGCCGATGTCGAAGGGGCCAGAAAAGATGTGGAACAAGCTGAGGCTCAGATTTCGATCTTGGAGGGGCTGAGAGGCAAGACCCTGAGTCCTAGCCAACAGGAAGAAATCAAGCGTGTTGCTTTCTCTGTCCGAGCTGTCGAGGAAGGTCTCAGAGTCAGCTTCGTCGAGCAAGATCGCGCGAAATGTCGCGCTGGCTTTAGTTGTTTTGTATCTTTCCGTGGCTTTGAGTGGAGCAGCTCAACGGGATTCGTCTTCCGAAATCTGGATTGGCACATGACGCTTAGCAGTCCGTGGATTGAGGAGTGGTCCGTTCCCATCAGGGTTCCCGAATTCGCCTTGGATGGCGACAGAATCACCACACTGCGTCCACTCATCCCGTCAGCATACAAAAGAGCGTGGGAAGAGAGAGGTATCGATAGTTACTTCGACTCGCTAGCTCGGCTTCGTAACGAAAAGCGTTGCCTACACTGTCGCTCTGTTTTGCCAGCAGAGCGCAGTCCTCGCCAGCGATACTGCTCCGACCCGTGCCGTGGTGCGGCGAAACAACGCCGCCTTCGAGAGAACAACCCGGACTCCATCTTCAACGCGCAATCAAAGTATTACCGGAGTCTAGCGGCGGACGAGGACAAGGAGGGCTGATGAGATTCTTCATCACTTGCTCTTAGACTTGCGCTCAGGCCTTCGCATCGACAAATCAAGGGGCTCATCGTAAAACTGCACGCAAGCTTGCACGGGGTATCGCGATGGAAATGGAATATCGAATCACGCCTGGCAGATTGGAAATCGGTAAGTTCTCGCTCTACTACGAGCGCGTTGGCGCTGGCGCGCCTCTGGTCTTCATGCACGGCCTTGGCGGCAACCATCTCTCATGGTGGCAGCAGGTCCCCTACTTCATGCGCTCGTTCGAATGCATCACGGTTGACCAGCGTGGCTTCGGTCTGTCACCAGATCCCGACGAGATGTTCAATCGCGCGCACGCGAGCGATCTCGCCGCCCTGCTCGACCATCTGAAGATCGACAAAGCCGTCCTGATCGGCCAATCGATGGGGGGATGGACAATCGTCGGCTATGCGCTCGAGCATCCCGAACGCGTCGCCGCGATGGTGATGTGCGATACACCGGGTGGAATCTTCACGCCCGAAATGAAATTCGCGCCGCCGCGCACGCCGATTCCCGTCGATGCGACGCCGCCGATCGGATCGTTGCCGACCTACGCCGCCGATTATTTCACCAGGCATCCCGAGATGGCGTTTCTGTACGACGAGGTCCGGATTCTTGGCGCGCGGCCTCCCGCGGATGCGGGCGCGCGCATCGTGGGCCTGCGCTACGATCTCGCCACCGTGAGGCAGCGCCTGAGGATGCCGATACTGTGCATGGTCGGCGAGGAAGACACCTTGATCACGCCCGACGTCATCAAGGCGCTGGCGGCGGCGCTGCCGGACTCGCGGCTGCGCACGGTGCCCGGCTGCGGCCATTCGATCTATTTCGAGAACGCCGCGGTCTTCAATCAACTGGTGCGCGATTTCATTGTCGAGATCGGCTACGCGAAATAGCTCGCGCGCTCTTGCGTCCGGTGTGAGCGCGCTTGCCCACGCCGATCCGCGGACAATCACCGGCCACCGCGCAAATCTCGCACTGCGGTTTGCGCGCGATACACACCTGGCGCCCGTGCAGGATCAGCCGCATCGAGAACGGCGTCCAGTCTTCCGCCGGCAAAATCTTCTGCATGTCGATCTCGATCTTCGCCGGATCCGTTTGCCGGGTGAATCCGAGGCGATACGTCAGGCGCCGCACATGCGTGTCGACGACGAACCCCGGCTTGCCGAAAATATGCCCGAGAATCACATTTGCGGTTTTGCGCCCGACGCCCGGAATTTTCACCAGGTCATCCATCTCGGATGGAACCTCGCCGCCGTAGTCCGCGACGATCTTCTGCGCGGCGCCCATCAGCGAGCGCGTTTTCTGCCTAAAGAATCCCGTCTTGACGATTAACTGTTCGACGTGGCGAGGGTCCGCCGCCGCCATCGCGCCCGCGTCGGGATATTCGCGAAAAAGTTGCGGCGTTACGCGATTGACGCCCGCGTCGGTCGACTGCGCCGACAGAATCGTCGCAGCCAGGCATTGCCACGGCGTTTCGAAATCAAGGCTGATGCGCGCCGCGGGATAGAGCTTCGCAAGCGCGCGCGAGACTCGGCCCGCGCGCTTCTTCAACTCCGCGATCGATTCGCGCGCGGCCATTTTCACTCACGCGACGACGCGCCGGCTCTGCTGCTCGTGCGTGAAGCTGGCGACTTCGGCGTCCTCGCGCGCGCGATCCCATCCGAGCTCGGCCGCCATGATTCGCGCGACGGCCGCCGCCGCCGCTTCCGCCTCGACTGGCGAGCGCCACGAGAGGGAAGTGCGCCGAATCAGAAAGTCGGCGACCGAATGCGCCATCTCGCTGCTCACCGCGTTGACGACCTCGGCTCCCAGAGCGGGACATCCGCGCGACAGCGGCTCGGCGAGCTCGGGCCGCCTGGATGCGATTCGCGCGACGAGCGGCGCGCGCGTCCCGTAGCGCGCTTTGAGAATTTCAGCCGCGGCAGCCGGGATACTTCGCATGCTCGCGCCGCCCGCCTCGTCATTCGAAGCCAACGGACGCGCACCGGGAAGCGGCGTCGTGAGGGTTGGGCAGATTCCCGCCGCACGCCCGAGCCGCTTCATCACCTGGTCGACGAGCTTCTGCGCAATCTCGCGATGCGTCGTGAACTTGCCGCCTGCCACCGTGATCAGCCCCGACGCGCTCTCGAGGATCACTTCCTCGCGCGGCACCGACGACGGCGACGCGCCGTCCTTCTCCCGGATGAGCGCGCGCAATCCCGCAAAACTGGTCGCCACGTCGGCATTCGTAAGCTTGATTCCCGGCAGACTCTCGGCCAGCACCGCGAGCAGATATTCGACGTCGCCAATTTCCGCGCGGACGCTCGCAGGATCGCCCGCGAAATCCGTGTCGGTCGTGCCGACCAGCACGTAGCGGTCATGCGGCATCACGAACACGATTCGCCCGCGCTCGTCGCCGAGCACGAGCGATTCGCGCACCGGCAGAACGGTCCGCGCGAACACCAGATGGACGCCTTTGGTCAATCGCACGCACGGCTTCGACGACGCATCATCCATCCGCCGAATATCGTCGACCCACGGCCCCGCCGCGTTCAGAAATTTCCTGGCGCGAACCTCACAGGTGATGCCGCCGAGCAAATCGCGCACACGCGCCGACGCGATCTTACCGTCGGTCGCGCTGAAGCTCTCGACAGCCGTGTAATTGGCGACCGCCGCGCCGTGCAGATCGGCGTCGAGGACGTTCTCGAACGTCACGCGCGCGTCGTCGGCCCACGCGTCGAAGTACATCGCGCCGCCGGTCAGCCGGTCGCGGCTGAGCGCCGGCTCGGTCTCGCGTACCTCGGCGGCGTTGAGGCTCGAGTGCCATTCCTTGAACGGCATCCGCGCGAACAGGTCGTACAGCGTCAGCCCCATCGCCATCGTGAAGCGATTGAAGCCGCGTCCGCGATAAACGGGAAACAGAAATTGAATCGGATGCACCAGATGCGGCGCCGTGCGATGCCGCAGGCGCTCGCGTTCGCGCAACGCCTCGTACACGAGCTTGAACTGCCCCTGCGGCAGGTAGCGAAAGCCGCCGTGAATCAGCTTCGACGATCGCGACGAGGTCGCGCCGGCGAAGTCGCCGCGATCGATGAGCGCAACGCGAAGCCCGCGCATCGCGGCGTCGCGCGCGACGGCCGCGCCGTTGATACCCGCGCCGATTACCGCGAGATCGAATTCCTCGTCGCGAAATCGCGCGAGACTCCTCTGCCGGTTCAGCGTCGAAGCCAATTCAGTCTTCGGGATCTTCCTGAAACGAGTAGCGCTCCTCGGTCCAGGGGTCGGCATGGTTGTGATAGCCGCGCACTTCCCAGAAGCCGCGCCTGTCGAGATCGGCGAACTCGATCGCACGCACCCACTTGGCGCTCTTCCATCCGTAGAGCTTCGGCACGATCAGGCGCAGCGGAAAGCCGTGCTCCGGCTCGAGATCGCGCCCGTCGTGGCGATGCGCCAGCATCACGTCGTCATCGAGGAACTCGCTGAGCGGCAGGTTGGTCGTGTAATCGCCGTCGCAATGAACTATGACGTAACGCGCCTCGGGCCGCAGTTTCACCAGCTTCATCAGGTCCGCGACCCTGACGCCTTCCCACGCGTTGTCGAGCCGCGACCACGTCGTCACGCAATGAAAGTCGGCGACCTCGCGCGATTGCGGCAGCGCGCGGAATTCTTCGTATGAAAATCGCAGCGGCTTCTCGACCAGGCCCACGACTTTGAAATCCCACGTCTTCGGATCGAAGCGCGGCGTCGGCCCGTAAGTGAGAACCGGAAATTTGTCGGTCAGGATCTGTCCCGGCGGAATCCGCGCGGCAACGTCCTGCGCGCCTACTGGCTTTGCCATACGGCTGACTATTATCCGACGGATCGATCTGACGAAAGGGTCGGCACGCGCCTCAAAGCCAGCGTCGGTCGATGTTCATTCACAGGGAAGCGCCGCGCCCGAAGCCACGGCTTGAGATCTGGATGGAGTTTCCGGCGGGATCCTTGGCGTTGGTGAATTCAAAGGTGCCCGTGTCATGGACCGGTCCAAATGTCAATCCCTCGGCTTCTCTCTCCTTCATGAACTGCCTGACGTTTGATACCCCAAAGACGACCTTCATTGCCGCACCACTTTTCTGACTCGCGGCGGCTTGATGGAGCGCGATATTACAGCCCCCGGCGTTGCTCTCCAGTTCCAGCCATCCCGCTTCCTCCGACGGCAATGGCTTCATGCCGAAATGCTTCTGATAGAAATGGGCGACCTTGGGAAGGTCTTTGACGTACAGGATTACGCGCACGATCGGTAGTTTCACTGTTTTACTGCTCGTGTTTCCTGAGTCTGCGAATCGGTTGAACGACGGTGCCGTTATCGACTGACCAGTCGAGGATCAGTGTGGAGGATGCGCGTGCCGCGCGGATTTCTCACCCGCCGCGCCTCTGACGCAAGGCCAAAGTCTTGGAAAAAATCCGGCGAGAGGCAATTGCCGGCTACGCGGCTTTGGGTTTTTTCTGCACCGGCGGCGTCGTATTGCTCATCCGCCGCGTCACTTCCTCGTCGCTCATCGTCCAGATGCGTTCTTCGGGAGGGAAGTCCATCAGCGGTTTCGACGGATCGGGCTTGGGCTGCGAGATCTTGCCACCCTTCGATTCGAACGGTGCGGGATGCTTGTACTTCTCGACTTCGTCCGCGCTGATACCGGCCAGCGCCTGCACTTCGGGATCGATCCACGACTCCGCGTCGATCGAGCCGCCTTCAGAGGTCGAGAACTCGAGCATGATTCCCTCGGGCGCGGCCAGGTAGATCGATTTGCAGAAACCGTGATCGAGCGGGCCCATCACCCAGTGCCCGTGCGACCGGACGCGGTCGCGAATCGCCATCAGGTCGTCGTAGCTGTCGACGTTGAGCGCCAGATGTTGCATCGCGCCTGCAGCGACGTTCTGCGAAGTGTGCCCGGCGTGCGAGACGCCTTTGATCGGCTGAATTTTGGCGACGTCGGGATGCTGCACGAATGCGATCGACGAGCTGTTGCTCAGCTTCATGAAGCCGTGGAAGGTGTTGTCGACACCGTGCATCCAGTAGAGCGCGACCAACTCCATCCCGACGACCTGGGAGAAGTAGTCGATTTGCTTTTTGATGTCCTTGGTGCAGAGAGCGAGGTGATGCACGCCGTTGGGCAGACCCATGATGCCGACCTCCGTGATGAGTGATCCTGTTGTGCCACAATGGCGCGGCGGGAGCTAGACATCCCAATTCCGGTCCCCCTTCCCGCGCGGGTAGGGGTTAGGTTCTTCAACTCGCCGCGCACGCTACCCGATAATCTTATTCAGCGGGAACTCGACAATGCCGACTGCGCCGGCTTCCAGGAGCTTGGGGAACAGCTCGCGCACGGTGTGCTCGGCGATCACCGTCTCGACTGCCAGCCATTCTACGCCCTTCAGCGCTTTTGACGGGTAGAGGTGCGAGATGGTCGGCGCGGTGATCGACGGCAGCAGTGCGATCACTTTTTCAAGATGTTCTTTGGCGACGTTCAACTTGATGAAGACGCGATTCTCGGCGTCGAGCGCGCCGCGAATCAGGATTCCGAGTTGCCGAATCTTGGCCTGCTTCCACGGGTCGGCCCACGCTTTCGGATTCGCGACCAGCACCGGATTCGAGACGAGCAATTCCTCGACGATGCGCAATCCGTTGGCTCGGAGCGACGAGCCGGTCTCGGTCACGTCGATGGCGGCGTCGATGATGCCTTCGGCGACCTTGGCCTCGGTGGCGCCCCATGAAAATTCCACTTCCGCTTTGACTTTGCGCTCGGCCAGAATTCGCGTGACGAACTGCACGAGCTCGGTCGCGATGCGCTTACCCTCGAGGTCCTCGAGCCGCTTGACGGGCGAGTCGTTGCGCACGCATAGCACCCATCGCGAGGGCGTCAGCGTCGCCTTGGCGTAGATGAAGCTCTCGACCTGGTGGAGCGTCACGTTGTTCTCGACGATCCAGTCGCTGCCCGTGATGCCGGCGTCGAGCGAGCCGTCCGCGATGTAGCGCGGCATCTCCTGCGGGCGCAGGATGCGGCAGCTGAGCGCGGCGTCGTCGGTGGTCGGGATGTAGGAGCGCGAGCCGACCGTGATGCGCCATCCGGATTTGCGCATCAGCTCGAGCGTCTGATCCTCGAGGCTGCCCTTGGGGATGCCGAACTTTAGAACTTGATCAGCCATATGGAATCAGGTGGCCGGTTTCTTCGCGTGATGGCCGTAATTGGGGCCGTACTTGGCGGGATCGACTTTGCGCTGCTCGACGATTTTCCATGCGCCCGCGTCGAGCTTGCGGAAGAAGCACGACTCGTAACCTTCGTGGCATGCGGCCCCGTCGCCGCGCTGCTCGACGGCGACCACGATCGCGTCGGCGTCGCAGTCGATGCGAATCTCGTGCACGATTTGAAAATTTCCCGACTCTTCGCCCTTGCGCCACAGCTTGTTGCGCGAGCGCGAGAAGTAGCAGGCGCGGCCGGTGGCGACCGTCTCGTCGAAAGCCTCGCGGTTCATGTAGGCGACGGTCAGCACGCGATGGCTCAGGTGATCGACGGCGATAGCGGCGACGACGCCGCCGTTTTTATCGAAATCAATTGCCGCCGATGCTGAAGCTGCGCTCTCTGCCTGCGTTACCATTTGCTGCCACCGAATTGACAATAGCGCCTTTGTCTAAAAAAACGCTTGTGAATCAAGAAGTATCGGTGAAACTTCGGCGCGATTCAATGCGCCGGCCGCCGTCGGACTGGTCTCGGATTTTAGACGGTTTTAAATTAGAGGTAAGGCGTGTAGATTACGGGGCGAGGCTAAACAACTGCCAAGCCCATCACCTGACGTGTCACTAGAGATGTACCCGTTCCGCGCGCGACGATTGGCGAGACTTTCTATTGTGGCGATTGCGCTTGCGGTGTCGTCGATCGCCTGCCGTATTCCCGGCAAATCGATCGAGTCGAAATACAACAACGTCGACCAGTTCAACTTCGACGTCGCGATGGGTCCCAAGAATTACCATATCGAGGGCTACCTGACGCGCAGCGACGAGCAGGGGCGGCGGCCCGGGCTGCTGGTGCTCAACGGGGGCGAGGGCAGCGTCGATCAATGCGTGAAGATGAGCCAGGGAATCGCCGCGATGGGAATCCAGGTCGCGTGCGTGAGCATACCCGGCTACGGCAACTCGTCGGGGCCGAGCCGCTTCGTGGGGCAGCCGTCGGTGCTGGCCTCGCGCAAGGCGCTGGATATGCTGGCGGGACGTACCGACGTCGATGCGACGCGGCTGGCGGTATGGGGCCTCGGGCATGGCGCGGTCGCGGCTGGCCTGTTGATGGATTACGACTCGCGCCCGCGCGCACTGATTCTGGAATCGGGATGCTACGATCCGCTGTCGCTATGGCCGACTGCGCCGCTGCGCACCAAGCTGTCGATCCTGCGCGAAGTGTGGCCGAGCAAACGGATCCTGAAAGAGCGCAGCGTCATCGCGCATCTGCCGGCAAGACTCGAGTGCAGCGTGCTGATCATGCACGGCCAGCAGGACAATCGGATGCCGGTGGGACAGGCAGTAAAGCTCGCCGACGCACTGCGGGCGCACGGCGCGAAAGTCGAGACCTTCTATTTCCCGCAGGCCTCGCACGACCTCGGCAAGCGCGTCGAGCCCGAGCTGCGCGCCTTCCTGCGCGACAACCTACTCGGCACGACCAGCGCCGCCGCTGGGTAAGCGGCATCGAAAATTCACTTTATTTAATGTGAAACCCACCGTGGGTTTCACGCTTCCTTGGGCAGGGGTGACCCCTGCACCCAGTACTTAAGATATTCGTCCATCAGCGCAGCCGCTTGGCGACGCGTCGCAACGGCTGTTGACCTCAATTCCAAGCGCTTAAATCAACCACACTTTTCTAAGCGCAGCGTCGTCGCTTCGCGATACGACTTTGCCTTGCGTTTCAGCACCGATGGGCTTTTTATCACTTTTGGCGCGTCTTGGTTTGTGCGTGACTGCGATGCTTCGGGGGCATCGCAGTCGAAATCAATCACCCCGTCGAATCGAGGAGGAAACGATGAGACGCAGAGGTATTGCAGCCGCCAGCTTGCTCGTCGGGATCGCCGCGCTGGGACTGTCGGTCGCGACAGCACGCGCGGACGGCAACGTCCACAACGTCAATCACGTAATCATCATCATGCAGGAGAACCACTCGTTCGATAACTACCTGGGTGCGTTGCCCTACGCGCCCGGCAGCCCGTACCACGGAGGCCCCTGCAAGAACAGCGACAACAGCTGCGTCGACGGGTTAACCTGCTCGGTCGATAGCTCGGGCAACTATACCTGCGCCAATTCCAACCTCGACGCGGATGGCAATGTGATTACTTCGTTCCACGATCCGAACTACTGTCCGGGCCCGGACATGCAGCACGACTGGCAGGGCAGCCATGGCGAAGCCAACCTTCTCAATCCCGCCGATGCGCTGATGATGACGCTCAACAATGGTTTCGTGGTCGTCAACGCGGAGACCGAGCAAGTCTCCGGGACGCCGGATTTTGGCGACAACGACACGATGGGCTTCTACACGCAGGACGACCTGCCGTTCTACTACCAGTTGGCGCAGACCTTCGCGATCGACGATCGCTACTTCTGCCCTCTCGTCGGCCCGACCTTCCCGAACCGCTCGTACGAGATGGCAGCGACCTCGTTCGGCCACGTCACCACCAATGAGATCTACCCGCCGGGCGTCAACCCCGCCAACCCGTTCATCATCAACAACAGCGACGGCTATATGCCGGTCACAGGATCGATCTTCGATCTCCTCGACGCGTCCGGCGTCACCTGGTTGAACTACGCCGAGGATCTGCCGACCTCGCCGATCTTCCGCGGCAACCGTCCGGCCTTCCTTGCGGCCCATATCCGCCAACTGTTCAATAATGTTCTGATCAAGTCGTACAACCCCACGGCCAACAGTTTTTTTACCGATGCGGCCAACGGCACCCTGCCCCAGGTGTCGTTTATCGATCCCGCGTTCTCGACGAGCGAGCTGCTCACCGCGGCGGGACCGATATTTGTAGGCCCGGGGGCCGGGTTCGAGACCGACGAACATC
>JBAWCX010000370.1:0-6027 GCA_049590495.1 Binatus sp. (SeqCode) | reverse complement strand
CGTTTTTCTTCGTGTCGATCAGCGGGCCCTTGATTCCTCATCTGCGCCGCTCTGCGCTGGCGGGTGCATTTCTCGACGGCGTCAACGTCGGAGCGTGGGCGCTGATGGCGGCGGTGACGCTGTTTCTCGCGCGCGCCGCGATCATCGACGTCACGACGATACTGCTGGCAGCATCGAGCGCGTTCATCCTGATTCGCTATCGCGTGAATTCCGCGTGGCTGGTGGTTGGCGGCGGGCTGGTCGGTCTCGCGATGAGCGGGTGGCGCTGATTCCGCATGTTACCCGGGGAACATATGACAAAGTTTAACCGGCACGACACGTGGTGTTTATGCACCCGCGTGTAGCGCTCGGCGTCTGTATACTGTAGTGTCTTAGTCCGCGACGGCAAGCACATTCCGCTCCCCGCCTTAGAATCGAAGGCATCTCGGTTAAAAGTGAAAATGTGCTGATGCTGGTGGCAATCAGGAACGCGCGCACGCGCGTCTGGCAGCCCGAGGCATCAACATCCGTGCAGACCTACAGGGGCAACGGGTGGCGGTGTAGGTAGAATTCAGAAGGTGGAGAAACGAATGGCATCAGCTTTCACGACGTTGAGCACGACCGAAACCCTAAAGACCGAGCCGTGGAAGCAGCCGTGGTGGCATGCCGCGGGGCGCGACATTTCGATACTGTTCTGGGTGCTTCTCATTCATATTACCGCCGCGATTGGACTCGTGCTGTACCCGATTCCCGGCTGGCACGTATTTCTCGGCGCGGTGGCGCTCGTGTTCCTCGGCGGACTCGGCACCACGGTCGGATACCATCGCGCGATCGCGCATCGCTCGCTCACGCTTAATCCGTGGGCGCGCGGAGTGCTGATATTCTTCGCGATGTTCAACGGCTCGGGCGCGCCGACCACTTGGGCCGCCGGCCATCGGTTGCATCACGCCAAGGCTGACACTCCGGAAGACATCTCGAGCCCGGTGTGGGGCGGATTCTGGTGGGCGCATCTGCGATGGCTTTGGCAGGCCGGCGAACCGCCCATTGATCGTTACTGCCCGGATCTCAATGGCGTTTCGTATCGAGCGTGGCGATGGTTCCAGGTGCCGATTCTGACGCTCTCGTATCTCGGCGGTTTGTATTTCAGCCCGGCGGCATTTTTCTGGCTGGGCGCGATTCGCTTGTGCTTCGGACTGCACGCGCAATGCTTCGTCAACAGCGTCTGCCACACGGAGCCGGGCATCGAGGTGGGCGAGGATTCGAGCCGCAACGTAAGATGGCTCGCGCTGATGCATCTGTTTCAGGGCGAGAACTGGCATCGTAACCATCATGCGCGTCCCGGTTCCGCGCGACTGGGATGGAACTGGCGCCAACCCGACGCCGGCTACATGCTGATACTCGCGCTGGAGAAGCTTGGGCTTGCGACCGACGTTCGCCACGGCACGTCGCCCGGCAGGGGCGGAGACGGCAGGTCCGATGCGGACGATTTCATCGTCAAGGCGGCATAAACGCCAATCGAAGCGCTTATTTTGCGTAACCGGCGGCCACACCGTGCGTATTCCTCACTAGAGGAATGCAGATGAAAACCGCCGGCTTTATATTCGCCGCGATCCTGTCCGCAGTCATAATGTTTGGAACGGTGATGGCCGCGACGAATTCCGGCATGACCCGGGTCGCGCCGGTGTCCCGCGTAACGAAGCTATAGTTTCTCGCTTACGCGGGAACTTTTGCGGCGAGATTCAACAGTTCCTGTAGCGTCTGATTGAAGCGGTAGAATTTGTCCTCGCGCAACTGATCGGTGGACTCAAGCCACAGCTCCTCGCCCACGAGCGCGAGCGAACTCAGCGTATGCCGCAGCTGCGGACGGCCGTGCTCGGCAATCTCGCCGAGCATGCGATCCCAAATCTCGCGCTTGCCGCAGATCACGAAGTCAGGATCGTACTCGTTGAGATCGACGACCGGCCTCGCCTCCGTCAGCTGATAGCCGTCGATCACGAGCCCCACGATCCGATCGCCGCTGTTGCCGGTGTTGTTCGGCACGATCCGCACCGCGAAGCGCGTCTCCGCGTAGCCGAGCCGCCTGAAAAGTTCACCCTCGGCATGCATCAACTTGCCCAGCGTGAGGAACCACTCTGAATCGGGAAACGACGACATCAGGCGCCGGCTTCGAACAATTTGTCGAAATCCGTCGGCAGGATGCATCGCGGACGCCGGTCGAGTCCGGCCGAGTCGCACCGCTGCAGGTACTCATGCACGATTCGCCGCCACAACTGTCCCTGCAGTTCCATCCCCTTGTCGAAGTTGTCGATTCCGCCGCCCATCAGGATCGCCATCGGCTCGACGGCCTCCGGCACGCTGAACGTCTCGAGCAGAATCCGCTCGGCATCGTCGAGCTGTTCGTGAAGCTCTTCCGCCACCGCGGGATTCGCCTTGAGCTGCGCGCGCAGATGCATCGTGCCGAATCCGACGTGCCGCGATTCATCCTGCATGCAGCGCCGGAAGATCTCCTGATCGACGCGGCTCGGCGCCAGGAATTCGCCCTGGCGGAACATCGTCAGCACGAAGCCCTCACCGAGCAACTGCAGGCGGCCGGTCTGCGCGGAGAAACTCGGACAGTCGAAGATTCGCTTTAACGACAGCTCGCTGATAGGGCTGGCCTTGCCGAGTCCGCCGCCGTTGGCGAGCGCGCGCTTTCGAAACACGTCCATGTGACGCGCCTCGTCCATCGCCTGCGTGGCGAGGAACATTTTGACTTCGAAGAAATCGTGATTCATCTGCCCCATCCATCGCGTCGGTGCGTCGGCCGCGATGAATTCCACCTCGGTCAGGAACGTGCAGAGCTGGCACATCGCGCGTTCGAGGTCGTCGGGCAGCGGCTTGAGTTCCGTCCACGGGATGTCGCGAGCGGAGCTCCACTGGCGCGCGACCGCCTCTTCATAAAGCTCGCTCACGTTGTCGGCCCAGCATTCAGCCTTCTCGTTAATCGTGAAGCCGAGCGAGGGCAGGTCGTCGGAAATCACCGCGCCGCGCGGAGCCATCGAGCGATGCGATCCGCCGTGCTCGGGGATGATTCCGTAGCTGCCAATCTCGATGTCCTTCAGGCGGAGGCCGAGGTTGCCGGGCTTGGCGCGCACGCCCCATTCGCCCATCTGGTTCATCCAGCCGAGGTCAGGTGTGCCGGATTCGTAAAGTTTCTGCAGATAGACCGAAGGTTCAAGCTTGAACTTAGCTTGCGAACCGACCCGCTCTTCACCCTTGATATGGACTGATCCCATCGGATGGCCTCCCGACGATGCACGGATACGAAAGTAGCCCGGCAAAGTCCTGCGTTATCGGCTACCAGATGCATTTCTGGAAAGTCAAACGCGAGTCCCGGCAGTCCCTTGCTGGCCGTTTACATAGGCGCGTCGCGATGCTTTTGTAGGCGAGGCTCCTCATCAATTCGGACCGACTAATGGAGGGCGCACCCGTGTCGATGCTTTCAGAGTTCAAGCAATTCGCGGTCAAAGGCAACGTGATCGATCTCGCGGTCGGCTTCGTGGTCGGCGCAGCGTTCGGGAAAATCGTCACCTCGTTCACCAGCGACATCCTGATGCCGCCGATCGGTCTCGCGCTCGGCGCGGTCGATTTCTCGAACCTGTTCATCAATCTTTCGTCGAAGCATTACGAGACGATCGCGGACGCAAAGAAGGCGGGTGCGCCGACGCTGAACATCGGATTGTTCCTCAACACGATCGTCGACTTCGTGATAATCGCGTTCGCGGTCTTCCTGCTTGTGAAATGGATCAATCACCTGACTGGCGCGGACAAACCCTTGCCGCCTAACACCAAGGATTGCCCGTATTGCGCCACCGCGATCCCGCTCCCGGCCACCCGATGCCCGCATTGCACGTCAGAACTGAAGGCGGCGTGAACTGAATCTTGAGGCGGTGAAAACTGAAAAAGCGAAGGCGCACGCGGAACCCGCCGCATGCGCCTCCACGTATATGCTTGCCGTTAGTCGAAGGCTTGCGCAACGTCGGCCATCGCCTTCGCCGCACGCTCGCAAATCTCGCTCAAGACTTCGTCGGTGATCGCGGTTGAGAGCGCGATCATGCCGCGCGGCGCGAGGAACAAGCCCTGATTGAGCGCCGCCAGATGGAAGTTGGCGACCGCGCGCGAGTCGTCGCGGGCGATGGTCGCGGGCGGCGGATCCTTGAGAAAAAACACGTTCAGCAGCGATCCGCAATGGCGCACGGAAAACGGCAGCTCCACCTGTCGCGCCGCGCGCGCCAGTTCTGCGGCCAGCCGCTCGCCTTGCTTGCTCATTTTGTCGATTCGCGCCTGCGTTAATTCACGGACTGATACTGCGCCGGCCGCGCAGGTGACAGGATTGCCGTTGAAAGTGCCCGCATGATACATCGACCCGCGATTGCGCGGATCGAATGCCGACATCACTTCTTCGCTGCCGCCGATCGCACCCACCGGAAATCCGCCGCCGATGATCTTTCCGAACATCGTCAGGTCCGGCTTGACGTCGAAAATCTGCTGACCGCCGCCTTCGGCCAGCCGCAGCGTGATGACCTCGTCGACGACGAACATCGCGCCTGCGCGATGCGCCGCCTCGGCCACGCGCCCCAGGAATCCGGCCGGCGGCTCGACGATGCCGGCTGAGCCGAGAATCGGCTCGAGGAACACTGCCGCGATTTCCGCGCCGCGCTCAGATAGCAGCGCTTCGAAGGCGGTCGCCTCGCCGAAATCCGCGAGCATCGTGCGTTCGCCGTCCTGCCCGGCCAGCCCGACTTCCAAATCTTCGTACGATCCATGATAGCCGTAGCGCGCCATCAGGATGAGCTTGCGGCCAGTGAGGCGCCGCGCGACGTGTGCCGCGAGCATCCCGGCTTCCGTCCCTGAGTTGCAGAATCGCACGCGGTCCACCGACTCGACGCGCTCGCACAGAATCGTCGCCAGCTCAATCTGCGCTTCCGAGCGCGCCGGCCACGCGCTGCCGTCCTGCACAGCCTTGGTCACCGCCTCGACGATCGGCGGATACGCGTTGCCGTGAACCAGGCTGGTGTAGTTGCCAAGCAGATCGATGTAGCGGTTGCCATCGACGTCCCACACGAACGGCCCCTCGCCGCGTTCGAGCGTGAGCGGGTAGGGCCGATAGTAGGTGGTGGTGCGGGTGTCCCCGCCGGGCATCACGCGTTCGGCGCGCTTGGCGAGTTGAGCGGATTTTTCAGTCGCCGCGCGATAGCGTTCTTCGATAGTGGTAGTGGTCATCGTCACCGTCCCCTGCCGAGGTACAACGAGCGGTTGCGCTTCTGCTTCCATGCTAATCCTCCCTCATTTGCGGGTATCCCGCCGCTGCAAGTCAAGCTCCCACCCACCGGCGCTCGCCGGTGAACACTACTGTCTACTATGACGGCCCGAACGAATCAAATTGTAAGAAATTATAACACAGAGACAGTCTGAGGTTAATTCTCACCCGCAGGCGGTCGCTTCAGAATTGGACCGGCTTACCAGCGCTCACTTCACCGCGGCGATCGCTTCCATTTCCACCATCAGTCCCTCGACCGCGAGCGACGTCACGCCGACCAGCGTCGAGGCGGGCGGCTCGCCGTCCGGAAACAGTTCGGCGCGCGCCTCGCGCATCGCGGAATAGTCGGACTGTTTGTAGTTAACGATGTAGGTATTGGTCTTCACGATGTCGGCGGGGGTGGCTCCTGCAGCCGTCAGCGCAGCTTTCAGATTATTTGCCGCCTGCCGAATCTGGGTCTTCAGGTCGCCCGGTCCGACCAACTTGCCTTCCTTGTCGACCGACACCTGGCCCGAGATGAATACCAACTTGGCCGGCCCCGCGATCGTCACGATATGCGTATAGCCGCGCGGCGCGAGCAGCGTATCGGGATTGATATACTTTTTTTCCACGGCTTCTCTCCTCGAAACTCAATTTTTCGGCTTCCCGCCGTACTGCAGTACTTGTACCTTCTCGACCGTGATTAGCCCCGAGCCCATCATCTTGTCGAGCACGGGCAGGAAGGCGTCGATCTTCGCCTGGCTGTCGAC
>JBAWCX010000369.1:0-5365 GCA_049590495.1 Binatus sp. (SeqCode) | reverse complement strand
GAACATGGTTCCCGACACGGACGCGACGCCAGGCACCGCGGAGATTCCAGCCGCCAATTCAGCCGACCCGTCGCAGCAGCAGCCTACCGGCACCGCGCCCGATTCGCAGCCGTCTGTGCAGCCGCAGACCGCCGATGACGGCAGTGAAGTCGCGCGCTACCAGGAGGAGCAGAGCGGGATGCCGCCGGAGCAGCTCAAGGCCTTGCAGGAGTTCGACAGCGAGGGCGAGCTCTCAACTCCATTCGGAATGCAATTGCGCGAAGCCAAGCGCACGCTCAAATCTGGCGAGGACGCCGACGGCTTGCTGATCACCGCTGTCGCGAAAAACAGCCCGGCCGCCGCAGTCGGCTTGCGCCCGTACAGCCACGGGGTCCACGACGCGATCGCGGCGGCCGCGATGGTCGGAGCGCTCTTCTCCGGCGGCTTGTCGGTGGTCATCATTCCCGCGCTCGACTACATGCAGGTCGGCGAGAGCTACGACATGATAATCGGCGTCGACGGCTCGCGCGTAACCAACTTCCTCGACTTCCAGGACCGCATGCGCGACCTTCAACCGGGCGAACTGGTGTACTTAAGCGTAGTGCGAGACGGCAAACGCCTCCAGGTAACAATGCCGGTCCCAGCCAGCATCCTACAAGCCACCAACTGATTTTGTCCGACTCTTACCTCGCCCAAGTTAGGATGTAGCGTTCCGCGCGACTTATTATTCGAGGGGCTCCCCCCAATCGTCGAAAGCATCAGCGTCCAAGAATGAACGCGAGATTCGCAAGTCCAATCACCACTACGGTGGCAATCGCTGTTACCGGTCTGTTTGCTGCCGTGTAGGCGATTCCGCAAGCCAGGCAGGCACAAGCAGCGATCAAGTTGATGTTGCCGCATTTCATGACTGTAACCTCTAGTGAGCTGCCACCGCCTTGCCCCGTTCAGGCCGCGCCAGAAATAAGACCAGCGGAATCAGGCACAACGTGCCGATTGCCATCACCCAAAACGTGTCTATGTAAGAAAGCGTCTGCGCCTGTGCCACTAGGCCGGCATAGATACGCCCGTACGCCTGATGGGTGGCGTCAGGCGTGCTCAACCCGGCCGGCCCTAGCTGTCCCGCCAGGTTCTGAATTGCCGCCTGCATGTGCGAGCTGTAGGAGGTCGCACTCTGCGCAAGTTGCGCCTGATGGAATTGTCCGCGCTCCGTCACCATCGCGCCGGTCAACGAGATACCGGTGCTGGCGCCAATATTACGCATCAGGTTGATGAGACCCGATACCTGGTTGTTCTGTTCGGGCTTCACGCCGGTGTACGTCACGGTGTTAATCGGAACGAACAGAAAGGCGATCGCCATCGATTGATACGTGCGGAGCATCATCGCGTTCCACCAACTGATTTGGAGATCGATCCCGGTCATGTGGAAGAGCGATAGAGACAGCAACAGAAAACCAAAACCGAGGATCCATCGGGCATCCACCCGCGCGATGAGGGCGCCCACCAGCGGCATCAACGCGATGATCAGCAGCGCACCCGGCGAGAGAATCGTTCCCGCCAATTCCGCCGTGTAACCCATCAGCAGCTGCACAAATTCCGGGAGCAGTACGGTCGTGCCGTAAAGCATGAACCCGAAAGCGAACATCAGCACGCTCGCGACCGCAAAATTGCGGTTCTTGTAAAGGCGCAGATTGACGATGGGATGCTCCTGGTAGAGCTCCCAGATAATCCCGATCACGAACGCAGCCGCTGCTATCGCGGCGAACGCCACGATGAAATGCGATTGAAACCAGTTGTCCTCTTCGCCCTTGTCCAGCACCACCTGGAGCGGCCCGAACGCCAACGCGAGCAAGGCTAGCCCTATGAAATCGATGCGCATTCCCTTACGGCGGACGAGCTGCTGCTCGCGGACCAAGTGCGGCGGATCCTGAATCATCCGATGGGTCAGAATCAGCGATATGATTCCGACCGGAATGTTGATGAAGAAAATCCAGCGCCACTCGTAATTGTCGGTGATCCATCCGCCGAGAGTGGGGCCGATCGCCGGCGCAGCAACCACCGCCATTCCATAAATCGCGAAGGCCATGCCGCGCTGGGCGGGTGAAAAAGTGTCGGCGAGGATACTCTGCTCGCTCGGCTGCAGACCTCCTCCGCCCGCACCTTGAAGCACGCGAAAGAAGATCAGCATGCCGAGGCTGGGAGCGATGCCGCACAAAAACGAACTGACCGTGAACAGCGCAACACAGCTCATATAGAAGCGCTTGCGGCCAATTCTCGTCGAGAGCCAGGCGCTCATCGGCAGCACGATCGCGTTCGAGACCAGATACGAGGTAAGCACCCACGTGCTTTCGTCGACGCTCGCCGACAGCGCACCCGCGATATGCGGCAGCGCGACGTTCGCGATGCTGGTATCGAGCACCTCCATAAAGGTGGCGAGCGTCACCGTCATCGCGATTGCCCACGGATTGTGCCGTGGCTTTACCCGATAAGGAGGCGCCGACGACTGATTGGGTCCGTTGACGGTCGAATCACTTCGCTTCGCGGGCGCTCGATTCGCCGCTATGCGGCCAGCCGGTGTCCTGGCTGCGGCAGGGTTGTCCCTTAAGGTAGCCATACCGTTGGCTCTACTGACATCCCGGGCCGCAGTCGCGAAAGATCCTGCCCACCGGCAAACAGGATTCGCACCGGCAGACGCTGCACGATCTTCACATAGTTGCCGGTCGCGTTTTCCGGCGGAAGCAGATCGTAAAGCGATCCAGTCGCGCCCGGCATATTCTCGACATGGCCTTTGTAGTCACGCCCGAGTGAATCGACAGAAATCACGACCGGCTGGCCCGGCCGCATACGCGCAAGCTGGGTCTCCTTGAAATTCGCCGTAACCCACAGATTGTCCATTTGGGTTAGCGCCATCAGGCTCTGTCCCGGCTGCACGCGCTGGCCGAGCTGCGCACTCCGATTGCCGATGATTCCGTCGGCAGGAGCAATAATTCGCGTGTAGCTCAAATTGAGCTGAGCCTGGTCGAGCGCCGCCCTGGCCGCCTGCACTTGCGCCTCTTTCGATGCGATCGTTCGCTCCGCGCTCGCGGCTGCGGCCTCATCGACCTTCACGGTGGCAGCCTGCGCGCGGGCGGTCGCATCGTACTGATCGAAGTCGGATTGGGAGACGACCTGGAGCTTAATCAGCTGGGTGTACCGCGCTGCGTTCCTTTGAGCGAGATAGTTCTGCGCCTCTGCCTGATGGATTGTCGCGACCGCCGAAACGTACTGCTGTCGCGACGAATTGAAATCCGCTTGTGCCTGCGCAAGTTGCGCGCGCGCCTGCTCCACGGCGACCTGGTAGTCGCGTGGGTCAAGCTGCAAAAGGAGCTGGCCTGCCTTTACCGATTTATTGTTATCGACGTAAACGGCGCTGACGGTTCCGTTGATTCGCGTACTGATCGGATCGAGATAGCCGTCGACCTGTGCATCGTCGGTGTCCTGATACGACTGCAGATATTTCCAGAACTGGACTCCGCCCAGGCTCAAGATTGCCGCGGCAATCGTGACTACGAGCAGTCGCGTCAGCCGGCGCGGCCGAGTGGGCTCGACCGGCGTGGTTGGATGCTCGACGTCGTTCTCTTCAGCCGGCTCGTCCGTCAAATGCGAATTGTCGGGTTGCGGCCTGCCCTGATATGCTTCCAATCGCTCGAGTTGGACTCGTAGCCTTCTGATCTCTTCATGCAGTCCAATTTCGTTCCCGCCCGCTCCACTCGCTTCGTCTGGAACGCCGATCGAGACCGTTTCACCACTATCGTCAAATCCGTTCATGTCCATGGGCTGGCTCCGATGTGCCCGATCGCGTCGCCTGGCTGTCGGCCTCCGTGCTGCAAATGAGCAGGGTAAGGAGTTTGATCAATTGCTTGATCTGCGCGGGATTGAGCGCGGTGGCGAAAATTTTCTCATCGTCATTGACGAGCTCCTCAAACAACTCGCGGCAGAATTCCACGCCCTTTTCGGTCAGTTGAATTCGGATGCTTCGACGGTCTTCGCGCGAAGGTAGTCGCTCCACGAATCCGCGGGCTGCGAGCCGGTCGAGAATCCCCGTTATGCCGCCTTTAGTGATTAGGGTCGTCTCTGCGATCTCTGAGCAGATGAGACCCGCTTCGGAACGGGCGAGCACGGCCAGCACGTCTACCTCCGAGAGGTTCATGCCGAGCTTGAGATATGGGCGGTTGGCGCCGTTCGTGATGAGAAATGCGGCTCTAATCAGCGTCTTCGTGGCAACGACCGACGGCAGCTGCTCATTCTTTAAAAGCATCGCCGCGAGAGCATATCGATCGCTATTTCGTGCGCTCCGGGGCATAGGCATAGCCTCCTGCGATAGTCATGCCATAAATAGTTTAGTTGCTAACTAAAGTCAATAGCTGGAGGCGGCTCGCGTTTCGCAAAATTTCTCGCATTCTGCGATTCCGCCGAATCGGCCAGCGATGTTCTGCCCGACAATCCCGAGCGCAACGATCCGCATGTCGCACCCGACGGCAAACTGCTGGCATGGGTTCACCGCACTCGTAACTTTCTCCTTTACGCGGCGCTCGGCTTTCTCTATATAATTGAGTCGGTCCGTCGAGGAAGACTGTTCCCGGCGAGACGGTGTTGACAGGACGTTTGGTTTCGTCGTCTGCTCGCGCCTGGATCCGATGTTGGACCGGGACTCCGAGTGATTCGAGCGCTCGTTCATTCGAGGTTGCTCTGATATACGGGGTTGCCGGTCACGCGGCAGCCCCGATTTTTCTTTTAGTGGGAGCGACCGAAGCGCTGCGGAGAGGAATATGACGCAAGAAAAAGTTCGCGTGCCCGATCTCGCGCGGATGAAGGCCGCGCGGCAGCCAATCACGATGCTGACCGCCTACGACTTTCCCTTCGCAAGGATCTTCGACAACTGCGGCGTCGACGTGCTCCTCATCGGCGATAGTCTGGGGATGGCGGTGCGTGGCGAGGAGACTACGCTCGCCGTCACCGTCGACGAGGTCATCTACCACACTCGCGCGGTTGCGCGCGCGCGCCGTCGCGCGCTGATCGTCGCCGATATGCCGTTCCTCTCGTACCAGGTGAGCCCCGAAGACGCGCTGCGCAACGCCGGCCGTCTCGTCAAGGAAGGCGGTGCCGAGGCGGTGAAGCTAGAAGGCGGCGTCGCGATCGCAGACGCGGTCGCGAGAATCGCGGCCGTCGATATTCCCGTGATGGGCCACGTCGGGCTGACCCCGCAGTCGGTTCATCGGATGGGTGGGCATCGCGTGCAAGGCCGCAAACCCGGCCGCACCGCCGGATGCCGCGAGCGCCTGCTTGAGGACGCCGCCGCGCTCGAAGCGGCGGGCGCATTCGCGATCGTGGTCGAGGGCGTGCCGCCGTC
>JBAWCX010000368.1:0-1967 GCA_049590495.1 Binatus sp. (SeqCode) | reverse complement strand
GGCTCGATACCAGTGGTGTCACAATCCATCATCAGGCCGATGGTGTTGTGGCTCACCATGCCGTTAGCAACGTAGGTGACGTTCTCCGGTACCGACAGGTCGTAGGTGGGCTGGACGCCGCCGTCGTCGTTCGCCGCGACCCGCTCGAAGAGGTAGCCGAGGGCGGCGGCCAGCCTGTCATCGAGGGTCTCCTCGAAGAGGCGGCGAGCAAGAGTTCTGGCGACCCCGCACCGCTTGGCGAGCGATTGGCGAATCGCGTGGCGCGCCCAGTGCCCCTGTGGTGCGAGTTCCTCCCAGAGGGTAGGAGGCAGGCATACATAATCCCGCCGAGCAGAGCTTTCAGGTTCGAGTTCGACGACCTGCCGCGCCTTGCGCTCGCTTATGAAGCCGATGACCTCATCGAAATTCAAGGCGTGATCAACGTTGCGAATCCGGACCATGAAGACTGGGCCGCCCCAGCCTGTCTTCGAATTTACTGTCGTGGAAGCGATGCCCGCAGCGAGGAGCATGGTGCGGATTTCGGAGACGAAGGTTTCCGAAACCGTGGACAGGCATGGAACCCCCTTGCTGAGAGTACCGTCCGCCTCGAAAAGGCCGCGGAGGAATGCAGTGTAGACCGAGATGTTGTTTGTCTCAAGAATCGCCGAGGGGACATGCGGGACCCATCCCTTGCCTGAATGGTCCGGGTCGGGGAGCCGCTTCGCTAGGCCGGCAGCCTGCCACCAGCGAGCCAGGCGAACCGAATTAAAGGAGACCTGATGGTAACCCTTGCACGCGTAAACCGCCGGTTCCAGATTGAACTGGCTCTTGGCGAGAATCCGAAGCCTATCGACGACGTCCATGTCATCTTCGGCCACACAGAAATGAACTCCGGCTGCATGCAGGCTGCCATCGCCCATGAAATATCCCACCAGCTCGGCGAGATCCGGGCTGATGATGTCCGGAATATGAAGGCTCCGGTCGTCGGTGTAGTAGGCCTGGTCAAGAACAGGCAGCGGTACATCGCGAGGTTCTCCGACGAGGACGCCCATTTGCATGGGAACGATGTCACCGGCAGCGATGTCGGCCAGCCGCTTCCATTCCCATGCGCCTATAGCCGGGTCGACGACCTTGACACGATGCGCGAGAGTGCCCTGGATCGTGTAGCCGCCCTCGGTGCGGATCCTGCGCGTCGGCTCCTCGCCGTTGATGAAGAACTTCGTGGCCCGGCGGGGGCCCTGGTCGGTGGACACGGTGAGGTCCAGCTCTTGCCAGCGGTCGCCGTAGACGTCACCGATCTCTTTGAGCCTGGCGAGCCCGCGATCTGTGGTGACCAAAGTGTCCCCGATCAGACATCCCGTCGGGGCGAGCAGGCTGGCCTGGGCGTTCCGGTAGCCGTTGGCCTCGCCGAGCTCAATGCACTCCTGCCAGGTCTGGCTGGCCAGGTCGAGGAGCTCGCGGTCCATGGCGCCGACGGCGCGGATGTTCTGGCCGGCGTCGGCGTGCTTGCGGACGACGCGCTTGTGCGGCTTGGCGTTGCGGGCGTAGCCGTCGTAAGGGCCGACGGCGCCGGCCAGTTCGGCTGAGGTCTTGTACGCGGCGCCGGTCATCAGCGAGGTGATGGCGGCGGCGATGGCCCGGCCGCCCTCGGAGTCGTAGGCGTGCCCGGTGGCCATCAGCAGCGCGCCCAGGTTGTCGTAGCCGATGCCGAGCTGGCGGAAGGCGCGGGTGGTGACGGCGATCTTCTCGGTCGGGAAATCGGCGAAGCAGATCGAGATGTCCATCGCGGTGATGATCAGCTCGGCGATCTTCGCGAACCGCTCGGTGTCGAAGGTGTCGTCGTCACGCAGGAACTTGAGCAGGTTGATGCTGGCCAGGTTGCAGGAGGAGTTGTCCAAGCTCATGTACTCGGAGCACGGGTTGCTGGCGGTGATCCGGCCCGACTCGGGGTTGGTGTGCCAGTCGTTGATCGTGCCGTCGTACTGGAT
>JBAWCX010000367.1:0-3548 GCA_049590495.1 Binatus sp. (SeqCode) | reverse complement strand
GGGAAGCCGGGCATCCCCTGGCGATCTTCGGGCGGATAGTAGGTGCCGCCGAAAAACGGCCGCCCGTCCGGCGCGAGGAACATCGTCAGCGGCCATCCGCCGCGCCCCGTGATGAGCTGCACCGCATCCATGTAAATCTGATCGAGGTCAGGCCGCTCTTCGCGATCGACCTTGATCGGAATGAAGTTTTCGTTGATCAGCCGCGCGATCGCGTCGTTCTCGAACGACTCGCGCTCCATCACGTGGCACCAGTGACAGGCCGAGTAGCCGATCGATAGCATGATCGGCTTGTTTTCCGCCTTTGCGCGCTCGAGCGCGTCCGCGCCCCACGCATACCAATCGACCGGATTGAACG
The DNA here is from genome assembly GCA_049590495.1 of Binatus sp. (SeqCode). Classification (GTDB taxonomy): domain Bacteria; phylum Desulfobacterota; class Binatia; order Binatales; family Binataceae; genus Binatus. The sequence continues at coordinate 3,193 of JBAWCX010000367.1, read as the reverse complement.
CATGCTGGCGCAGGTACGGACTCTGTTCGTTGATTAACCGGTTCGGCTTGCGGCCGGAATGACTGTCGGGATTTTTTGCCTGGCTCATGAATCTCGTCTCATCCTATCTGCCTCGCCGAGTTCTGTCATTCCAATCAGACAGCAGTACCGCCATATGGCAGAGTGACGAGCGCGCCAGTTACAATTCGCAGCTATGGCCTCCGCATCCGCACCGCGCGACTCGATCGCATCGCAGGTCCCTGCCGGCAACGAAGACGACTCGCGATTCCGATTTCGCGCCGGATGCGTGCTCATTCTCGCCGCGATTCTCTTCCTGGTACGGCTCGGCGCGCGAGCGCTCTGGTCCTCGGAATTCCGATGGGCCGAAATTGCGCGCGAGATGCTCGTGACGCACAACTACTTCTGGCCGACGATCAATGGTCACGTCTACTACGACAAGCCGCTCGGCTCTTATTGGCTGGTAATTTTTTCGACACCGTTCACAGGCGGCCTCGACGAGGCGGCCACGCGCCTGCCCTGCGCCATCGCGGGCATCCTCGCAGTGTGCGTACTGATGCTCCTGGTGCGACGCCTCTACGACGCTCGCACCGCGATACTCTCCGGCGTGATCCTCGCGACCAGCTTCAGCTTCGTATTCTTTTCGCGCCACGCCAGCGCCGACGTCGAAACGCTCGCCGGCGAACTCGCCGCACTGCTGCTCTTCCAACGCAACGAAGAGAGCGGCGGTGGATTGTGGGTCGTGGCCCTGTGGCTGATCATGGCGGCGACTTCGCTGACCAAAGGCCTGCTCGGATTCGCCCTGCCTCTGTTGGTAATCGGCGTGTACTCATGTCTGCGCGACGGATGGGCGCAGTTTTTTCAAGAGGTGGTCCGCGGCCCGGTGGCTGACCGGATAAGACGGCTGATCGAGCGCAATCGATGGTTCTTCAATTGGTACACCGTCGTCGGTATCGCAGTCGGCGGGCTGGTGTACTACATCCCCTTCGAAGTCTCGTCGCGCATGATGGGCTCTGAAAAGGGCCTCGCGATGGTCTATCGCGAAAACGTGGTGCGATTTTTCCACCCGTTTGACCATCGCGGGCCCATCTACCTATACGTCTACGTCATCTTCGGCCTGATGGCGCCGTGGTCGGCGTTGTTGCCCGCGGCCCTGATGGAAACTCACAGCCTCCGCCACGCTAACGCTGAGCCGGCCCGCGCCGATCGATTCGCACTGGTCTATTTTTGGGCGACCTTCGTATTTTTCACGCTTTCGGGATCGCGCCGCAGCTACTACATCCTGCCAATACTCCCCGCCGCCGCGATCCTCGTCGCACGAACGCTCGCGTATCCTAGCGAGCTACGCTCGATGATCGCCCGCCGCCTGTTGATTGCTGGTTACGCGGTCGTCGCATTCACAGCGATCGCCGGCATCGTTCTGCTGATTCCAGCCTGGGCGATTCTGCCGAGTCCCTACGATGCGCTCCCGGACCTGCCCGCGAAGCCAGCCTTCATCGCATTCTGGATCGTATCGCTCGCCGCCGTCATCTACGCGATTCGCAAATTCAGCGCGTACCGCGTCGCAATTTCGGTGGGCGCCATCGCATATCTCGCGATGACCTACATATATATCTTCGCGATGCCGGCGGCGGAGGCATATCGCGGCGAAAAGCCGTTTGGCTACGCGGTCCTGAACAAGATTGGCGGTTCGACTGATCGTCTCGTCCTGTTCAAGACCGAGGGCCCGCTGTTCTATCTCAATCCGCCAACGCCGCTGCCTGAGTTCGACAAGAAGCAGGATTTGCAGGATGCGATCGCGAAAGGTAGCGCGAAGTGGATGATCGTCCGCCGCCGCGATATGCCCAAGCTCGACACCCCGACGACCATCGAACTCAGCGAAGCGTCATATCCGTGGGAGACCGACTACAATTTCCGGAACAAGGTAGTGCTAGTTCGCCTCGGGAACTGACCCCCCCGCATCTTGCTTAGCATCGGGTGCAGGGGTCACCCCTGCCGAAGGAAGTGTGAAACCCACCGCGGGTTTCACAGTAAATGACGTGTATTCCCCGCCGCGCGAGGTCTCACATTACAGCCGCATCGGCATGACGACGTATGTGTACTGCTGATCCGACTCCGTTCTGATTACGCCGGGGCTGACGTCGTCGCTGAGGCCGAGTTCCACTGTCGAATCCGCACCCTGCGGAATTACGCCCAGCACCTGCTGCACGTATGACGCATTGAATCCGATCGCGAATTCTTCGCTCTTGAAATCGACGTCGAGCGACTCGCTTGCTTCGCCCGTCTCGGGACTCGTCGATGAGACCGTCAGCGTCCCGGCCGACAGCGCGAATTTGACGCCGTGATAACGCTCGCTCGAGAAAATCGCCGCGCGCTTGATTGCCGCAAACAGCAAATCCCGCTTGACGGCTATCTTGTATTTCGACTGCTTGGGGATGACGCCGCGGTAGTCGGGGAATTCGCCCTCGACCAGCCGCATCGAGACTTCGGTCGCCCCGCGCTTCAGGTATGCGAGCTGACCTTCGAGGCTGAGCCGCACTTCGGCGTCCCCGCCCTCATCTAAAATCTTGCGCAGCTCGGAAAGCCCCTTTCGTGGAATGATCGCGCCGGTCTCCATCTTGAATCCCGGCACTTCGCGCTCGATCATAGCGAGCCGATGGCCGTCGGTCGCGACCATCCGCGCCGAGCCTGGAGCGTTGGATTCGACGAACACGCCGCTCAAGTTGTAGCGGGCTTCATCGGGACTGACGGCGAAGATCGTCTTGTCGATCATTCCGGCCAGCACCGCGGCAGGAATCGTCAATTCGGCCTTCAGTTGCTTCTTTGCCAGCCCCGAATCCTTGCTGGCGCTTTGACTCGGCATCGCGGGGAAGCTGCGCGGGTCGAGGCCCATCATTTTGAACTTCGCCCGTCCGCATTTCAGCTCGACCCAATCGTTGTCGAGCGAGGTCAGCGCCACTTCATCGCCTTCGGTCTCGCGCACGATTTCGAACAGCTTGCGCGCGTTGAGCGTCAGGCTTTTTTCCTTGCCGGAGCACGCGACCTGGGTGCGGATTCCGACTTCGAGGTCGGTCGCGCTGAGCATCAGCGAATTTCCGTTGGGTTCGAGTAGCACATGGCCGAGGATCGGAACCGTCGTGCGCCGTTCCACGATGCCCTGGACCAGTCCCAAACCGCTAAGCAACGAAGCGCGCTC
>JBAWCX010000366.1:0-3821 GCA_049590495.1 Binatus sp. (SeqCode) | reverse complement strand
CCCGCACTTGAAGACCGTGACGCCGCGATAGTCCGCGCTCGCGGGCGACTCGATGCGCGTCGCGAAGCGCGCGAGATCGGAGGCGGCGACCAGTCCGCCGTTGGCGTCGGACCACGCGACGATGTCGCGCGCGATGTCGCCGCGATAGAAGCGCTCGCGCGCGGCGTCGAGGCCGGCCTCGCGCCCGCGATTCTTCGCGGCTGATTCGGCATCGAGCAGGCGCGTGAAAAAGTTCGCGAGCGCGGGATTCCTGAGCACGCTCCCGGGCACCGGGACTTTGCCGTCGGGCAGATAAACGCGGCCCGTAGACGGCCACTTGGTCAGGAAGTGCTTGGCGTTGCTGCGGATCGATGCGCCTGCGCCGGCGATAGAGTCCTCAGCGCCGGCGGGCTCGCCGGACAATCCCACGTGCATTGGGAAACCGTCGGCCGCGAGCGCTATCGAGGGCTCGAGCACTTCCGCCAGCGACCTGGTGCCGAAGTCGCGGAGCGCTGTCACCAGCGCGTCGAAGGCGGCTGGGACGCCGGCGGCGAGCAGGCCGCGGCCAGGAATCAGTTTGAGGCCGAGCGCGCGGTAGTGGGCAATCGTCGCGCGCTCAGGCGCCATCATATTGCCGTTGATGGCCACGATACGGCGGGCAGATGCCGAATAAATCAGCATGGGCGCCTCGCCGCCGATGGTATGCATATGCGGGTTGACGATGCCCTCGACGAATGTAGCAGCGATGGCAGCGTCGATAGCATTGCCGCCACAGGCGAACATTCGCGCACCGGCAGACGCGGAAAGATAGTGCTCTGTCGCGATCATCGCGCGACGGCCCATTATGAGCGGGTAAATTGTCGGCATATGGTAATTTTTCCCGATCTGATCTGTGCTTATGAGAACTCTTGGGATTGCGAATTTTTCGCGATTTGTTTTTGCGGCTTCTTTTTGAATATCACGACGCGAATTTGTCAAGAAGATGCCGGTATTCAGGCATCTTGTTTACTCAAATCAGGTATGAATGAAAAAGCGTCGACGTTCGGAGTTCACCGCAAAAAAAGAAAATCGTGGATTCGCGGGGTTTTCAACAGCTCTGGACAAATGAAACACAAATGTTTCCCAGACGTCTAAATATTAGGCCCGAAGCTTGCTAGTATGTCGGTGAGGGTGATGTGGCCGGCAACTACCGGGAGGAAGTGGAGGGGTAAAAATATGATGACCAGCTTAAACACAGAAGGACCAGTCGGAAAGCATTGCAAGCTGCAGAAACCGGTGCGCGACCACGAAGGGCGCAGTCGATTCAGCGAACAACCACGCATCCTGCGTGAGGTAAATAATTTGGACCGGCGCATGTTCCTCGTGCAATTCGACGACGGCGCCACCACGTTCCTCTTTCCGGACGAAGTAGTAATCCAGTAGCCGTGCGCGGCGCATGCCGCCGCTCCACACGCTATGGATGCGCTGATAGGCGCGGTGAGCGCGCGTGTTGGCGTGCGTTCTCACGAGTGCTACTTCAAATCGTACCGCGGTCGCGGATCGTGGCCTTCGGTCTGCACCCTCTTCCAATAACCCCAGGGATAGTGCACCAGCTCGAGCTTCATTCCGTCGGGGTCGGCAAAGAACACGGCGTAGTAGGTTTGCCCGTAGTGCGGATACTCGGCAGGAGCGTCGAGCACCGGAATCTTTTCGCGCACGATGAAGTCGTGGAACGCGTCGACGTCGGCGCGCGACCGCGCTCGCAACGCGAGATGGTGCAGTCCCACGCGGTAGCGGTCGAAGCGGGCGTCGCGATTCGGGACTGACGCCTCGCGAATCGCAATCCCCATCTGCGCGTTGGCCCAATGAATGTAATCGTTACCCTCGGATTTTCGAAAGCCGAGTTCGCCAAGCACCTTGTCGTAAAATGCGCGCGACCGCGCGATATCGTTCACCGTCAGATCGATATGCTCGACGCCAAATACTTCGATTGCCACCGATGACCTCCTCAGCCGCGACGCTCGTGTTCGAGGAAGTCGCGAGCGCGATAGAGCGCGACGATTGTTTTCGCGTCGACGATCTCGCCGCGACCAATCATCGCGAACGTTTCGTCGAATGGCACGCGGCTGACGGAGATCACTTCGTCGTGATCGAGTGTGCCCGCGCCCTCGGACAACTCGCGCGCCAGGTACAGCTCGATTCGCTCGTCGCAAAAACTTGGAATCGTGACGATGGATCCAAGATGGTCCCATCGTGCGGCCGCGACGCGCGCCTCTTCGCCGAGTTCGCGCCGTGCGCATGCAAGCGAATCCTCGTCGTCGTTGCGGCATCCCGCGGGAATCTCGCGCATCCAGCCGCCGACTGCGTGCCGATACTGACGCAGCATCGCGACGGTCAAGTCCGGGTAAAGCGCGACAATCGCGCTCGCGCCGGGATGCCGAATGACGGGCAGTTCGACCTGCACGCCTCCAGGCAGCGTCGCGCTCTCGACGCCGAAATCAACCACACCCAATTTGAGAACCGGACGGCGATTTGAAGACATTGTCAATCAACAATGTGCGCGGCGCGCGAGCCGTGCAAGCGCCAATTGCGGCAGATGCTCGAACGGGCGATCATCGAAGTCAGCAATATGAGCCGGGTGCGGATTCCAATCTACTTCGATTACGCCTCGACGCTTTGCTACATCGCGTGGCGAATCGTCAGCCCGCTTGAGGCCGAACTCGGCTTCGAAGCGCTTTGGAAAGGCGTGCCGATCGCGATGCGCGATTTTCGCGCCAAGCCCGGCCGCGTGCTGGGCGAGCGCGAGCGGCAGAAAGTGCTGTTCGTCGCGGCCGAGACCGGCATTCGCGTCGCGCCGCCGCCGGCCTGGATCGATTCGACAGCCGCGCTGCAAGGATCGGAAATCGCGCGCGATGCAGGCGTTTTCGCGACGTATCACGATGCGGTTTTTCGCGCGGCGTTCGACGAGGGCGCCGATATCGCGGATCGCGCGGTGCTCGAAGAGATTGCGGAGCGCGCCGGCATCGATCGATCAAAGTTTCGCACGGCGCTCGACAGCGATGCGATGTCAGCACGCCTGACCGAACACAAACGCGAGGCCGACGAGTTTTCCGCGCTCGGCTACCCGACGTTTATCCTGGGCGACTTTCCGATGATCGGGATACAGCCGATCGAATCGATGCGCCTGCTGCTCGGCCGCTTCATCCGCCAGCGCGCCGAAGAACCGCAAGCCTAGCGCGCCAGGAACACCGGGCACGGCGAATTGCGCAACACGAACTCGGTGGTCGACCCGAGCACCATCTCGATGATCCTGCTGTGCCCGTAGGCGCCGATGAACAGCATGTCGGCATCGCGCTCTTTCAGGAACTTCACGATCTCCTCGTTGGCGTGGCCCTGCAGCAGCTTGAACTCGGCCTTCGGCGTGTAGTTCTCGAAGTAGGTGCGCGCCTCGGCCAGGGTCCGCTCGCCGAGCTTGGGATCGCGCGCGCAAGTGATGACGGTCATCGGTACGCCGAGAACGTTGGCGATTTCCGCCGCCGAGCGCATCGCGCGCGACGCCCGCTCGCTGCCGTCGTACGCCAGCACCGGGCGTTTGACCTCGCGAAATTGATTCGGCGAGATGAACAACTGACGTGGAGATTTGCGCGCCACGCTTTCCGCCGTCGAGCCCAGCAGCCCGGTCGAAAACTTCTCGTTGACGCCGCGATGGCCGATCATGACGAGGTCGGCACTGCGCGCTCGATCGCAAATCTGGTTGGCCACAATCCCCATGTCGAGCACGGTCTCCACGGCCAGATTCTCGCGGCGCGCGGCGGCGGCAAATTCGTCGAGCACGCCGCGGCCGCGGGCGGTCAGCACCTCGC
>JBAWCX010000365.1:0-3210 GCA_049590495.1 Binatus sp. (SeqCode) | reverse complement strand
ATGCATGGCGGGCGGACGGTCGCAGCGCGCGTGCGAGATGCTCGAAGAGGCGGGGTTCACCGACCTGACGAATGTGGTCGGCGGTTTTGGCGGCCAGCGCGATCAGTCAGGCAAGATCGTCGTCGCGGGATGGAAGGAAGCGGGACTGCCGGTGACCACCGACCTCGGCGACGCGGCATACGCGGCGCAGCGCGCGAAGGCGGGCGTCTGATGGCGATACGTCTGAGCAGGATTTACACGCGCACCGGCGACAAGGGACAGACCGCGCTGGTCGGCGGCAAGCGCGTTCCCAAGGAGAGCGCGCGGCTGGAGTCTTACGGGACGACCGACGAGCTGAATTCGATCATCGGGATCGTGCGCACCTACCTGCCGCAATATCGCGACGGCTTCGGCAGTGACTTCGACGCCTATTCGGAGAGCCTGCGGCGCATACAGAACGAATTGTTTGACGTTGGTAGCGAACTCGCGACGCCGCCCGACGGCGAGTATCCGCAGATGCATAAGATGGGCGCCGGCGAGATCAAGAAGCTCGAAGAAGAAATGGACGCGATGGAGAAGGAGCTCGAGCCGTTGAAATCCTTCACGCTGCCGGGCGGAGGCGTGCTCAATGCGTTCCTGCATCAGGCGCGCACGGTGTGTCGGCGCGCGGAGCGCGTGTGCTGGCGCCTGAAGCGCGAGGAAGACATCAACGACAGCCTCATCATCTACGTGAACCGCCTGAGCGACCATCTGTTCGTGCAGTCGCGATGGGTTGCGAAGCGGCTCGGCGAGCCCGAGTTTCTGTGGGACCGGGCGCTGCGAATCGAAGAGGAAGAGAAGACGGCGCGTGCGGCGAAGAACAGGAGTCGGGCGAAATCTTGAGCGGGAGAAATCTGGCGATGGCCGAAACTGGCGAAAGCAAAATCTATCTTCGACAGGCGCAGATCGGTCCCATGGCCAATTTCGTGTACCTGGTCGGCGATCCCACCTCGCGCAAGCTGGCGGTTGTCGATCCTGCGTGGGACGTCGACGCGATCCGTAAATTCGCCGAGTCGGAAGGTTACGAGATCGACAAACTCCTGCTCACGCACTATCACCCCGATCACCTGGGCGGGCATATGATGGGTCAGAATATCGAAGGCGCCGCCAAAATGCTCGAACACGTGAAGGCCAAGGTCTATGTGAACAAGCATGAGGCCGAGGGCGTCAAGCAGGTCGCGGGCTTGTCGGACTCCGACATGGTCAAGGTCGATGCGGGCGACACGGTCAAGGTCGGCGAGCTCGAGGTGAAGTTCCTGCACACTCCCGGGCATACGCCGGGCTCGCAATGCTTCCTGGTCGAGGGCAACCTGATTTCCGGCGACACGCTGTTCGTGAACTCGTGCGGGCGCGTGGACCTGCCGGGCTCGGATCCGGAGGCGATGTATCACAGCCTGAACGATACGCTGCGCAATCTCGACGACTCGACGGTGGTCTATCCGGGGCATGCGTACTCGTCGGAGTCGAGCACGACGATTGGCGACCAGAAGCGCCACAACATGTACATGCGATTTCCGACGCTCGACGATTTTCTCGACGCGATGGGCTACCCGCGCCGCTAGGCTGGCAGCAGCGTTTCGGTTTGAGGTTTGTCATTCTGCAGGTTAAGCCAGCGCTTGCGATGGCTGGAAAGCGCTCGTATGAGTCGGTAGCCTCTCCCCTTTTGGGGGCTGAAGTGGCCATTGTAACCGACTTTCTCGCACTCGATGACCATCGAGCGGACACCCTTGAGCCAATACTAACGCGCGCCATTGGCTATGCGCAGGCATGGCGAGAGCGACAAGTCCCGCACGCGCTCGAAGGCGTGCGAGTTGCGCTCATTGTCGATGACGGCGGTTGGCGCAATACGACCGCTTTCGAACTCGGCGTCAAAGCTATGGGGGGCCTTTGCGTTCGAGCGCCGATCAGTCTTGCTGGCAAAGAGGCCGTCGGCGACGTCGCGCAATTTCTCGACAACTGGTTCGACATCGTCGTCATTCGAACGCCCGATCTCGGCCAGCTGAGACGTCTGGCCGAAGCTGCGACATTGCCTGTAATCAACGCCAGGACACGCAGCAATCACCCGTGTGAGACATTGGGCGATCTGGCGTATGTTCTGCAGCAAAGAGGAGACCTGAGCGACCTGCGTGTCGCTGTCGTAGCCCCGGACGACAATATCCTGGGCTCATGGGCGGAAGCGGCGGCGGTGCTGCCCATCGAAGTGGTCCAAATCTATCCCGAGCGCTGGCACGCCCGCCGCTTTGCGATGATCGAGCGCTTCTCAGCGACAACCGAGATGGGAGCACTCGCTTCGGCGGACGTTGTGATCACCGACAGCTGGCCCAAAGACGTCGAGCCAGCGGAAGTGCTCGACTACCAGATAGCCGCTGCGACTCTTGAACACTTCGCGCCGGACGGGCTCTTCATCCCGTGCCCGCCGGTTACCCGGGGCCAAGAGGTCGCCGCCGACGCAATGGTCTCGCCGAGCTGCCACGTCATCGCGGCAAAGGCCTTCTTGCTGCACGCTCAGAACGCGCTCTTGGAGGCCGTCGCCCATGCGATCCAGTAAGCCGGACCCCTGTCGATAGAATGGCCGCTTTGAGTCGGGAGCGGCCCGCCATTCAGCCGGTCAAAACCTCTGTGCAGAGCTCCTAGCCCACCGTTTCGAGGTTGGATAAAACCGTCACATGACCGCGTCCATGCATGACGATCGGCACAAGCTCGCGGCGCAGGCTGAAAAGCTGCGCGACGAGATCAATCGCGCCAATTATCGCTACCACGTCCTCGACGATCCCGAAATTTCCGACGCCGAATACGACAAGCTGATGCGCCGGCTCGAGGCACTCGAGCGCGAGCATCCTGAGCTGGCGACGCCGGATTCTCCCACGCAGCGTGTGGGCGCGGCGCCGAGCGAGAAATTCGGCGTGGTGGTGCATCGGCGGCCGATGATGTCGCTCGCCAACGCGATGGACGCCGAGGAGATGCGCGAGTTCGACAAGCGCATCAAACGGCTCCTGAAATCCGACGCCGACCTCGAGTACGTCGCCGAGGTCAAGCTCGACGGCCTCGGTATCGAGTTGGTCTATGAAGACGGGCGGTTGAAGGTGGGCTCGACGCGCGGCGATGGAACCAACGGCGAAGACGTCACACAGAATATCCGCACTATCAAGAGCGTGCCGCTCAGATTGCAGGCTCCCGAGCATGGCAAAATCC
>JBAWCX010000364.1:0-9654 GCA_049590495.1 Binatus sp. (SeqCode) | reverse complement strand
ACAATGCGTACAGCGGCAACAACGGGCGCGCGGCGATCAAGGCGAACTCATCCACTTATTTCATGACTGGAAACAATAACAACGGAAATCTCTCCGCCAAACAGCTCCCCGAAACGCCGGTCGGCGTCGATCTCATAACTTCCACTGGCGTCGAGCTGGTCGTTCCGGGACAAACGCCACCGCCCGTGCCGCCGTTCATCGACATGATTGGAACCTTTAGCGTCATCCCTGCGGACAAGCCGGGGAAAGACAACAACTTCCGCGGTCTCACGATCTTTGGCAATAACGTGTACGTGAGCAAGGGCAGCGGCAGTAACGGAGCCAACACTGTCTACCAAGTCGACACGGCAGGCACGCTGCCAACAGCGGCGACCACGGCGGGAGGCAATCTGGGAGTGCCGATCACGATCCTGCCGGGATTTCCGGGATCTCCCGACTCAGCTAATACGAGTCACTTTCCCTTTGGAATCTGGTTCGCTAACGCCAACACGCTCTACGTCGCGGACGAAGGCCCCGGCAGTATCGGGACGTTCGATACCACCGATGCCTATGACGACGCCCTACCCCAGAACGGGAACACTGGGGGACTGGAGAAATGGGTTCTCAGCGGAGGCTCGTGGAACCTTGCTTATACTTTGACTAACGGATTGGGGTTGGGCGTACCGTACACCGTTGCCGGCTATCCGACGGGAGTCAATTCCATCACAGCCAACACCAATTTCCCCGCTGGATTGCCATGGGCGCCCGCCCCCGGCGGTCTGCGTAATATCACCGGCCGGGTCAACACCGACGGAACGGTTAACATTTGGGCTATCACCTCAACTATCAGCGGGAGCGGCGATCAGGGCGCGGATCCGAACCAGCTTGTATTCGTCACCGATCAGCTGGCAGACACGAGCAACACTCCTCCGGCGTCGGCGCAATTCGCGGTGCTGGAGACGGCAGGATTTGGCGAAGTGCTTCGTGGTGTATCCTTCGCGCCGGGCGCGATCGCGGCAGCCCCGGCGTCGGGCAACTCCTGCAACGGGGTGTACAACGGAACGTTTCAAGGCAACCTGAAGATCTCGGCAGGCCAGGATTGCGTCTTCGTAGGCGGCACGATCGTTGGAAATGTGCAGCTCGACGGCGGCAATCTGTCGCTGACGAATACGGTTGTCAACGGCAATGTGCAGGCGCAAAACGGCGGCAGTTTCTCAATTGGTCCATCCGCGACTATCAATGGCAACCTGCAAGCTCATAACCTGCCGGCCGGCGGCGCCGGGAACCAGGTTTGCGATTCGCACATAACGGGCAACCTGCAATATCAGAATAGCGAAACGCCGATCGAGATCGGATCCGGTTCGCCAACGTGTACGGGAAACACGATCGGCGGCAATATCCAGTTTCACAACAACAGCGCGCAGGGACTGATTTCGGACAACTCGATTAACGGCAACCTGCAATGCCAGAACGACACCCCTGCGGCGTCGGGAATTGCCGACAGCAACACCGTAGTCGGGCAAAAACAAGGAGAGTGCGAGGGGCTGTAATCGCAAAGTTAGACGACAAACGTGGGACGGCCGCTCGGGAAATCCGGGCGGCTGTTCCACTGTCCCGACTTGCAGCGCGGGGTTGCATGCGGGCAGAGTAATTCTTGCATGGCTGGTCAACCGCAAGCTTCGCCGTATACCGCTGCTGCGCCGCGCAGCATCTTCAACCTCGCGTGGGGCGTGGTTGCGACGCTGCTGTCGGTGATATGGACGGCGATCTGCGCGTCCGGTGCGGGACTCGCCGCCGTGATGAACCAGCCGCACTGGGTGACCATCGTCACTCGAGCGTGGGGGCGCGGGATAATCGCGGTCTCCGGAATCAAGGTTAAGATCGAGGGCCTCGAAAATCTTGACGGCCTGAAATCGTACGTTCTCGTTTCCAATCACCAGAGCTTCTTCGACACCTTCGCGATCGCCGGCTTCGTGCCGGGCGAGCCTCGTTTCGTCGCAAAGAAAGAGCTGCTCAAAATCCCGCTGGTCGGCTTCGCGATGCGGCGCGGCGGGCACATCCTCATCGACCGCGACTCGGGCGGCAAGGCAATTCGCAAGGCGATCCAGATCATCCGCAGCGGCCTCGACGTCTGCGTCTATGCCGAGGGCCATCGCTTCAACGACAACCGCGTGCACGATTTCGAAGACGGTGCGGCGTGGCTCGCGATCCTGTCGAAGTTGCCGGCGGTGCCGATGTCGATCAGCGGATCGGGCCGGTTTTATCCGCGCGGCGCGATGTTCGTGACGCCGGGCCTGACGATGCGCATGCGGATCGGAAAACCCATCCCGACCGAAGGAATGCACAGCGCCGACCGCACCGAGCTGACGCACAGACTCGAGGAAGCGGTGCGCGCGAGCTTCACGACCGAAGTCTGACCTCTCCCCTAACCCTCTCCCTTCAGGAGAGGGGAACAATAGAGTTGAAGAGAAGACTGTTATCCCGGAGACACTCGCAGAATTGTAATCTTGCGGAGCGGGCGGGCGGCCATCTATACCAAGAGCTGAAGTTACAGGAGGGTCAATCATGACCGCAGCTTCCGTTCCCAAAGATTCGTCGGCGCAATCCTATCCGGTGGTTGAGACCGGTTACGGCAAGGTTCGCGGAGTTGCCGCGAACGGAGTCAGCAGCTTCAAGGGCATCCCGTATGGCGCCTCGACGGCGGGACGAAATCGTTTCATGCCGCCGGTTGCGCCGGCGCCGTGGGCGGGAGTGCGCGATGCGCTCAGCTATGGACCGAGCGCTCCGCAGAATCCCTCATCGATGCGCGGGCTGGCCGATCCGCGGAGCGGATTTGCCGCGTACGCCGACGCCGATGGCATCGCGGAGAGCGAGGACTGCCTCGTTCTCAACGTATGGACACGAGAAGCGCGCGACGATCGCCAGCGGCCCGTGATGGTCTGGCTGCATGGCGGAGGATTCCAAGCGAGCTCGGGATCGCCGCCGATTTACGACGGAAGCAACCTGGTGCGGCGCGGCGACGTGGTGGTCGTCAGCGTCAATCATCGCCTCGGCGCGCTGGGCTACACGTTTTTCGCCGGCATCGGCGGTGGCGAATTTGGCGCGTCGCGCAACGTTGGCATGCTGGACCTGGTCGCGGCGCTGGATTGGGTGCGCGACAATATCGCGAAGTTTGGCGGCGATCCGCACAAGGTAACGATCTTCGGTGAGTCGGGCGGCGGGCAGAAAGTCTCGACGCTGCTCGCGATGCCGGCGGCGAAGAACCTGTTCCATCGCGCGGTGGTCCAGAGCGGTCCGGGATTTAAGATGAATAGCGTCCGCCATGCGGATGAGGTGGCGGAAATGCTGCTGACCGAGCTCGGACTCAGTCGAGCGCAGGTCCGCGAGGCGCAGTCGGTGCCGGTGGAACGCATCGTGGCCGCACAGGCTGCGGTCCAGGCCAAGCTCGGCGCGCGAGTCCCCGGGTTCATCCAGGGTTTCTCGCCGGTCGTCGACGGCGTCACGTTGCCGCGTCATCCATTCGATCCCACTGCGCCCGATGTCTCGAACGACGTGCCGCTAATTATCGGCTACAACCGCACCGAGATGACGCTGTTTGTCGCCACCGATCCAACGTTCTTTACACTTGACGAGAGCGGGCTGAATCGGCGCGCAGGCCGTCTGCTGGGAACGGATGCGGAGCGCGTGATCGAGATTTTCCGCAAGGAAAATCCCGGCGCGAGTCCCTCGGAGCTGATGTTCCTGATTGGGACCGAGTATCCGACCGCGGCATACTCGAGAAAAATCGCGGAGCGCAAGGCGGCGGCGCACGGCGCGCCCGCATACCTGTACCGATTCGATTGGGAGACCCCGGTCGCAGGCGGGCGCCTCAAGTCACCCCATGCGCTCGAGATACCGTTCGTGTTCGACAACACCGCGCTCGCCCCGCGCCTGGCGCCCGACCGCCCCGACGTTACCACCCTTGCGCATGCGATGAGCGATCGGTGGATTGCGTTCGCGCGCACCGGCGAGCCGAATGCGGACGCGGCTCCGCAATGGCCGGCCTACACCGAATCGCAGCGCTCGACGATGATCTTCAACAGCGAATGCAGGGTCGAGAACGATCCCAATCAAGCGCAGCGCGTCGCGATCGACAGTATCCTGTTTCCGGGTAGTGGGTCAGTTTTCTGAACGCGGTGGACGCAGCATTCCATACCGGAGGGATCATGAAGCCAAGGATTACCTTCAATCTGAAAGCCGATGGCGACTTTGAGATTTGGATTAATGAGGAAGGACGCGACCTCTTGGTTCAAGAATTACAGGGTCTCAACAAGGGGAACGAACATTTTCATTTGGGACCGGATGAGGACGATGAAGTACAGGTCTCCACACGTCCCTATCGAGCTGACGACAAGATTTTAGAATATGGCAAGGTGCTGTTCCGACCCGATGAGTGGGACAAGCAATACTTCCCCCACGTGTTCGACACGAAATCAGATTGACCCGCTACCTGTTTCCGCAGGCTACGTGATCGTGCGCTCTCGCTACCCGGAATTGCGGCGGCTCGAACTTACGAGAACAAATCGCCGACCAGGTGGAACGGATACATAATCACCGAGCCGACACCGTCGAGCACTGAGCCGACAGTGTTGGATGTGGAATTTGTTACCTCATTGGTAGTGTGCTCGGCCTGCTGCGAGGCGCATCCGGGAAGCACGAAAAGTGCGCCCGCAGTCAGTAGAATCGGCAGAATTCGCTTTATTTTCGACATAGATGCAAGTCTCCCGGGGTCTTAGGAAGCAATGCTTGTGCCCGCAGGCGTTTGACCCGTCTCAAACTTCCTTGAAACGCAAAGGGTAGGCGCGGCGATTCCGCATAATCCGCCATAGACGGGCTTCTCTACCAATACAATCAATGATCAAGAGCAATCGTCCTGACGCGTCTGCGCGACAGTCGCTGTATCCAGGCTTGGCATCTGAAATGGGATGCGAGTGAAAGCTACCGATTACCTTGTAGCCCAGTCTGCGTGCCGCCTTTACGACAGTTTGGTAATCGCTGAGCTTGATCTCGGAATGGCCAATCCGTCGCGAAGCGTTTCGAACGCGAACTAGTCTAAGCACATAGTCGCAGTCAACAATCACGCCACAGATTTCTTGATAATCCTCCCCAGCCTCGACCGCGAGTCGGATCAAAGTCTTCAAATTACGCCGCGCGATCCTATATGACTCTGAGCGGCTCATCGGATAGCTTTGAGAAAGTCCGCGACGGACCCTGCGCCCAAGCGCGCTTAGGCCTTGCGATCGAAGATGAACAGGGGGACCTGGTTGGCGAGCTTGGGATCGATCGCCAGGATACGGCGACCCGACTCGATCTGAATCGCGCCGGCGTCGAGGCCGGCAAGGTGGAAATTCGCTACAACTTGCTCGACGTCTTCGGCCTCGAGCCAGAGACCGATCATCCCTTCGCTCGACGAATCGATCGCGGCGCCGACGAGACGAATTTCCGCGCCGCCGACTTTCACCGACGCCGATTTCCCGTCCGCCGATCTGGTTACGGCAAAGCCGAAATTCTTTTCGTAGATCGAAGCTGCGTCCACGAGGTCCGAGGTCGCAACTTCGAGAGTGTCGAGGCGTTTGATCATCGTCACTGAAAAGACAGGGCCGGATTGCTCCGGCCCCGCGTCATTCACGAAACTTTCCTGGCGTCCCGCGCTTAGCCTTTCGGCTTCATCGTGAAATTGGTTGTCGCCGTCGCGCCATCTTTCACGCTGGCCTTCTGATCGTCGGTGCCCAGCTTTTCCTGCCACACTTCGACCGTGTAGTCGCCCGGCGGCACGCCCGCGATCGAGTAGTTGCCCTTGTCGTCGGTCACCGCGAAGTACGGAGTATCAGTCGCGACCCACCACCCGTGCATCCAGCCGTGCGCGTCGCAGGTGACCCTGATCACTTCCGGCTGCTCGACCTTCTGCTCGATCACTTTCTTGAACTTGGGCTGCGCCATGTTGAACGATGGATTCTTTTCCGAATAGGTATGGATGTTGTGCAGAATCCCGTCCGAGTTCACGATCTTCACGGTGCTGCCGGCCGGAAACGCGAGCACGTGCGGCACGTAGTCGCATCCCTTCTGATCGAAGGTCACATCGGCGGGCTTCATGTCGCCCTTGGCGCCCTTGACGATCACGACCGCGTTGGCGATTCCGCCGCTGGGGTCAACGATCAAATCCTCGGTGAAGTGCGGATGGAGCGCGCAGACTTCCTTGTCCTTGGTCACTTCGACAGGCTTGGGCGCGGGCGCGGTGCCGTCGTACTTGACGGTCCCGCTAATCGTGCCGCCGGCGGCGCTCGCGAGGCTGGCGCCAACGCTCATGCTGAGCGCGACGCCCGCACACGCCGCCAGTACAACTGCATACTTTTTCATTACCATTTTCTCCTTGAAAGTTCCCTGGATCTTTTACTCAGTTAAACAATCTCTCAGCTTAGCTAATAATCAGTTGAAAACTCAATCGACTAGCCGATCGTAAAACTACTTCTTACTCACTTTCGCCGGAGTGGGCGCGGCATTACTCACTTTCGCCGGAACGGCGGCCACCGGGCCCGGTAGTGTCTCGCCCGGATGAGTGCCGAACCAGAAAATATAGTCTCGCAGCGCGCGGATCTGATCGTCCTGGTTGCCGCCGAGGATGTCGTCGGGGCCGCCGGGATAGAACGATGGCATCTTGGTCCCCGGCTGTAGCGCCGACGGATTCGCGATCCACTTCAGTATCCAGTCCGGATTCAACCTCTGATGTGCCAGCGCGAGGTCCGGCGCCCATCCCGACTCCGGTCCCTCGGGCTTCTTGTCGCCCTGCTGATGGCAACTGAAGCAGTTGAAGTAGTCCTTTGTCATCAGCTTCGCGCCCGCCTGCAGCTCGGCGGGAGGAATCAGGTTGGTGTTGATGAACATGTACGGCACGTTCACGTCGGAGAGCGCGGTGAAGTAGTTCACGATGGTGTCGTCTTCGGCGTTGGTGAAATGGAAAGTCGGCATCCTGATTTTCAGCCACGGACGAATCGGCGTCGGCCCCTGCAGGAACGTGAATAGCCACTCGGGCTGTGCCTTGAAGCCCTCGCCATTGAGTATTGGCGGCGCAAAGTTGATTTGATCTTCTGAGTAGAAGCGGCGTATGTAGCCGCCGCGATTGTCGATGATATGGCAGCCGACGCAGTTGTAGTAATTGACCATTCGCCGGCCCGCGACGATCTGCGTCTGATGCTCCGAACCGGGGTCGCGGTAGCGCTCCTGCACCGTGCCCTGCGTCTCGCCCGCCAGGAACACGACCAGGTTGTTGATGTCGGCGTCGTCGAAATCGAAATTCGGCATCAACTGCTCGACGTCCTTGGTCTGGTAGATGCGGGGCGTCTGCAGTTTATGGAACGCCCATTGATCCCAGGTCTCGGGAATGTTGGTCTGGTTACCGAAAAACAGTTCGTCGAGATGCTTGGAGCCGAAGGTCGTCAGCTCGACGCCGATGCGTGACTCCTTGTCCATCCCTTCGATCTCGTGGCATCCGAAGCATCCGTACTTGCGCACGAGCGCTTCGCCCTTCTTGATGTTCTCGGGATCCTTGAGGGCGGTGTCGACGCCGGCATCTTCTTTCTTCTCGCCATGCGTCATCAGGAACGCGGTGAGCGCTTCAGCTTCGTGATCGCTCAGGCGCAGCGACGGCATCGCAGTATGCGGCGAGAAGTCGCGTGGATTTTTCAGCCATGTGTATATCCACGACGCCGAAGTCTTCTCTGCGATCTTGCCGAGGTTGGGCGCGAAGTCCTTGGTCGTGCGCGCTTCGGCGGGTTTGAAGCCCTCGGCAACGCCGACTGGAGTTCCATATTGATCCGGCTCGATAGCGTGGCAACCCTTGCAGCCGACCGATTCGAACAGTCCCTTGCCCTCTTCGACGAACGCCGGATTCTTGATATCCGCTTCGAGCGCCGGCAGCTCGGGATGGGCCGTGATCCAGTCCTTCGAATTCTTCGACGAGCTGTCAAAGATGAACGCCGCGAGCTGCGTCGCTTCATCCGTCGAGAACATGAAGTTCGGCATGCGCGTGTGCGGACGGAACACATGCGGGTCGGTGATCCATCGCACGGTCCACGACGGATCGAGCTTGGCCGACGCGAGTTTCAGGTACGGGCCGATCTTCGGCATGTCCTCGTAGCCCGCGACCAGGTGACATCCCGCGCATCCCATCTGCTGGAACATCCGCTCGCCTTCGACCCAGTTCGCCGCGATCGGTTTGCCGGCCGCGTCGTGCAGCGAGCCGACGTCGATATGGCACTTGATGCATCGCGACTGCATCTTGTCGCCGCGCAGCATCGGCGAATCCCAATCCGGATCGTCGCCATGCGCGAGTCGCACGGAGCTGACCGCGGGCCCCTGCCCGTCGTGGCAGGGCGTGCATCCGAGTTTGTCGGGTGGATGCTTCAATATGATCTGATCGAAGTTGCTATGCGTGCGAAACGGTTCGGGCGCATTCTCGAAACCCTTCTTGTCGGCGCCCATGTGGCAGCTTTGGCATCGATCGACGCGCGCGATTGCCTCGTCGAAGGCGTTGCGGTCGAAGTCGTCGATTGCGGTCTGCTGAATCTTCGGGATTTTCGGATAGCGGAACAGGATAGTGTTGCGGAACTTGACCGGGATCATCCACGAGTCGGCCTTGTCGAAGAAGTCGTCGCGCTTGGCAGTCAGCTTCTTCATTTGTTCAGTCAGGCTCTCGACTTTCGAGTTGAGCGCCTCGATCTGATCCTTGACCGCCTGCAGATTGGCCACGGCCTTGTCGGAGACGATTTGTTCCTGCGCGAGTTCCGCGTCGAGCTTATCGATTTCAGCTTTGAACGGAGCCGGGTCCTGCTTGTACTGGACGGCGTGGTTGTAGTCGTACCATCGCTCTGTCAAATACGACTTCGTGAACCGCACCAACTGATCTTTGTCGTTGGCGGTGTTGTTGAGATCCACCAACTGCGAGCGCAAGTCCGCGAGCTTGGCCGCGGTGGCGCCCGAATCGAGTTCCTTCTGCGCCTCGGTCAGGTCCTTCGAGACTTTCTGATAGGTGGGATCGGCGTTGAGGCGCTTCTGCTCGTCGGCCGCGTCATTCATGTACTTGTCGTACGCGAGATGATCCCACTGGACTTGATATTGCTTCCACGGGCGGCGCGAGATGTTGTCGTCCCATATCGACCAGACCGCGCTGACTAGCAACACCGCTACCAGCAGCACGAACAACGCGCTGTATGACTTCCCTTCTTCGGTGGGATCAAGCCCCGGTCTGCCAGCCATGTGCGCTACCTACTCCTCAACTCCAAAAGCCGCCGCGCGGCCACCGTCCAATACTCACTTGAATAGTCAGTAGTCATTTGCCCGCGCGAACCCACAAGCCCTCGATGATATAGCCGGCCAGAAATACCAGGATGCCGATCCCGGTGAACTCGTACTCGTGTCCCATCCCGTGCGGCTGCGTGATCCCGACGTAAAGCGCGAATCCGACGTCGGCGAGTCCGAGCGCCTGCAAAACTTTGGCGAGGATGAACACGGAATCGTCGCGGCCACGTCAGATGTTAATCCAGGGCGTGACCAGGATGTACTTGATGTTGAGCGCGTGCCGCAGCGCCATCTTGATGAACACGCCAGCCATCGCGATCAACAGAAATCCCGTGATGCCGA
>JBAWCX010000363.1:0-9819 GCA_049590495.1 Binatus sp. (SeqCode) | reverse complement strand
CGCGTGAAGGAATCGTCGCCTCACCGGATTGAGATTGCAGCGGCGATTTTTCTGATAGCGGTGAGCGTCGCGATGAACGCGCGTGGTGCATGGTCGTTTGCGGGACTGGATTGGAGCCTGGACAGGCATAGTTCGTACGCCATCTTTGACTGGCGCTATCCGCAATTCATGGCCGGACTGATCGCGCCGCCGAAGGACTGATCGCAACCCAGGCATGCGAGGTCTTCAACGGCGCCGACGCAGGCGTTAAGGCGACCTCTATCTTGTCCGGCCACTTCTGTAAGCTTACAATCTGTAGGCCGCCGGTGTCGGACCTGAGAGTGGCGTTGGGGGATTGTGATGGCACGTATATGGGTAGCGCTTATCCTGCTGGTTGGAGTCTACGTTAATCATTTCGGTCTTTGGCTTTACCGAAAGCCAACCGGAGCTGCCAAGTGGCCAGCGTTACGGCGATGGGTCGCGCAATTTGAATTTTCGCCGGAGACGCTGGGCGGCTTCTCCTACTCTCGATTAGCGCTCATCAGTCTGTTCGGGTTGTTCCTCGAACTCCTGATGATCAGGTGGATTTCATCGGAAATCACCATCTTCGCCTACTTCAAAAATTTCGTACTGATCGCATGCTACCTGGGTTTCGGGCTGGGCTGTTATTTGTCGCGGCGCCCGATCAATCTGATGGCTCTCTGCGTACCACTGATCGCGTTGGGGTTGCTATGCGAATTTCCCTCAGCTGGGCTGCGAGACGTGGTAACGCAAGTGACAGCAATGGTTGGCGCCATCTCCCAAGTCAATTATTGGGCACCTTCATTGCCGCTCGATTTCCACACTCTGGGCGGGGCTTTTACAGCGTCGTTCTTCGTTGTATGCATTTTTGGCGCAATAGCTCTGGTGTTTATTCCCGTTGGCCAGCTTGTCGGCTGGTTCCTGGAACATGCCAGCGATGGAATCACCGGCTATACGGTCAACATCGTGGCTAGCCTGGCCGGAATTGTTCTCTTTACCCTGCTGTGCTTCGGGTTTCAGCCGCCCGCGATTTGGTTCGCAGTGGCGGGCGGAGTGGCCGCATGCTTGCTTTGGAAACTGCCGAAGCTGCGATGGACCGTTCTTGCGACATTCCTTTTGTGCGCCGTGCTGACCAGTCTGCCCGTTGGAAAAGATACCAACGTCTACTGGTCGCCTTATCAGAGACTGACCGTTCAACCTATCCGTGACGCCGGCGAGATAGTCAGTTGGCAGATTACGACCAATAACAATTGGTACCAACAGATCTTTAATCTGTCTGATCGTTTCATAGCTGCTCATCCAGATTATTTCCGGGATCAAGCGCCAAAGTGGAACGCTTACAATCTGCCCTATCGCTTTTATCCCCACCCCTCGTCAGTGCTCGTGCTCGGCAGCGGTACCGGTAACGACGTTGCCGCCGCACTACGCAACGGGGCCGGCGATGTAACCGCAGTGGAAATCGACCCGCTGGTTCTGCAACTGGGTAAGAAACTCCACTTCGAGCAGCCGTACAGCTCACCACGCGTGCATGCGATCAACAATGACGCTCGAAGCTATGTGCAAAATACGGATCGACACTTCGATCTCATCGTCTTTTCATTGCTGGATTCTCACACCACCAGTTCGTACTACTCGACAATTCGGATCGACAACTACGTCTACACGCTGGAGGCGCTCCGCAAAACAAAAAGTCTGCTCAAGCCCGGCGGGCTGATGATCATCAAGTTTATGGTTTTGACGCCGTGGATCGGCGGGCGTTTGAAGGAATTGGCCACGACGGTATTCGACACTACGCCACTGGAGCTGGAGGCCCAACCGACTACTTTTACAACCGCGGGCCGCTTTCTGATTCTGGGTTCGCAGGATCGGATCGCTCAGGCGTTGAAGGATCCGGAGCTGGCCGCCTACGTTGCCTCCAACAGCAACGTACAGACACAATCCGCCGCTCTGACCACTGACGACTGGCCGTATTTCTATCAGCACGAACCCGGCATTCCCGCTTCGGTGATCATCATTTTGTCGGTGCTGATTGTTCTATGCTGCCTCTTCCTCAGAGAGACCGGCACTTCACTTGGTTCGCTGCAATGGCACTTCTTTTTTCTCGGCGCCGCTTTCATGCTGCTCGAGGCGCAGATCATCAGCCGAATGGCCCTGCTGTTTGGCACCACCTGGGTAGTCAATTCGATCGTGATATCGGGTCTGATGGTGTTGATCGTGGCTGCCAACCTGATTGTGCATTGGCGCCCGGGTATCGTCGTGACGTTTGCTTATGTCGGGATCTTTGCCTCGATCCTTGTAGCCTACCTCGTCCCGCCTGAGGCCTTTTTCCTCGGCTCTTTCTGGGCCAAGGTAATAGCCTCTACCACCGTGCTCTGCCTGCCCGTGTTTTTCGCGGGCATCGTATTTATCGTCAGCTTCGCCCGCGGAGGGTTCAGCAGCGAAGCACTTGGCTCGAATCTCCTCGGCGCGCTAACAGGCGGGATGCTCGAATCGATTTCGATGTGGACCGGGATGAAATCGATATTGATATTGGTCGCGCTCTTCTATGCGCTATCGTGGATTGTGCTCGTCAGAAAGACTTCCACAGCGGAAGACCATGAGGCGCTTGCCGATCCCGACAGAGCGCGGGCCTAATCCGGGCCACATTTTCCGCGATTGTCGGGACTACCGGGCGAAGGCGACCTTCAGGGCGTCGGCCGCTTGCCGCTGCCCCTCTTTGCCTTTGTCGAGACCGTCGGCGAAGCTGACGAAGCCGTGAGTGACGCCTTCGTAACGCGTACAGGTGGTTTTGACGCCAGCGGCGATGAGCCGTCCGGCGAATCGCTCGCCCTCGTCGCGCAGCGGATCGTGACTGGCAGTGAGAACGAGCGCGGGCGGCAGGCTCTTCAAGTCTTTCGCGCGCAGCGGGCACGCGTACGGATTGTGTTTTTCAACGCTCGTGTCGGTGTAGTTGTTCCAGAACCATTCCATGTCGGCGCGCGACAGGAAGTAACCGTCGGCGGCGAATTCCTTCTGCGAGGGAGTGTCGAGCGCGCAATCGGTGACAGGATACATGAGCAACTGGAAGTTGATTGCCGGGCCGCCGCGATCGCGCGCCATCATCGAGACTACCGCGGCCAGGTTTCCGCCCGCGCTGTCACCGCCCACGGCCAGGCGTGCCGCATCCGCGCCAAGCGCGGCTGCGTTTTCCGACACCCACTTCGTGGCGGCGTAGCAATCCTCGGCGCCGGCCGGAAAAACGTGCTCCGGCGCGAGGCGGTAATCTACAGACACCACTACGCAACCCGCACCGTTGGCGAGCGCGCGGCATACGCGGTCGTGACTCTCGAGATCGCCCAGCACCCATCCGCCGCCGTGGAAATAAACCAGCACGCCCATCGGCGGACTGCCCTCGGGCGTGTAAACGCGCGCCGCAACGTTGCCGTCGGCGCCGGGGATGTGGCGATCCTCGACGCGATAGATGGGAGGCGGCGGGATCGGAATCGCCTCGAGCATCGCGCGCATCTTGGCGCGCGCCTGCTCAGCAGTTTCCGCGCGCAGGAACATCGGGCCAGCCGCGTTGAACACGTCCAGCATGATCTTCATCTGGGGATCGAGGTCTCTGGGCATGCGAGATCATTAAGCGAGGGCACCCCAAGAGGCAAGCCGCTAAGCGTGCGGCTAATTTTCGAAACGTCGGAAGTCCGCGCGCCAGTGTGCGCGGAACCAGGGCGTGCCGTCGCGCGTGCCGAACACGTCGGCGCTGACCATCATGTCGTCGCCGCAGATGCGGCAGTCGAGGTTGGTTACCTCGTCAACCGCAAACGTCGGTGAAAAGCCGTCGCCGCGCACTTTGTATTCGTCGAAGTTCAGCCGCGAGCGCATCGAAGCGTAGGCCCGGCCGTCGGTCGAAATGGGCACCACGTTGCCATGCGGATTGAGAATCTTGTCGCTCGCTTCAATGCCGGTTTCGGTAAAAGTCAGCGTGAAGGGCTGATCGCCGACGCGCTTGTAGCACAGCCGGTACGTCTTGGGCGTCCAGAAACCGATTTTGGGCGCCCCCGGTTCGCGCTTGATCCAATCGACTTCCGTCACCTGTCCACTCCAGCATCCCTTGAACACTGCCGGCAGCGCCGGAGCCGCTTGCGCCGTCATCGGCGCGACGTTCATGCGCGGCGGCGGCGCGGGCGGAGCAACAGGTTGCGGCTGCGCCGGTGCGGGATTCGAATACTGCGGCAGCAGCTGAATCGTAGGGCCGCTGTCACCGTCCGATGGCGCCAACCTGATCAGCGGCGGCGGCTGAGGCGGCGGAACATACGGCTGATTCTGATTCGCCGGTCCGGGGACTTCGAGCGTGCTCTGCGCGCGAGCGGATCGATTGGCGATCGCGGTCACTGCGCACGCAAGCGCGCATAATATGACGATACGGGTCCTCATCGAGCAGCTCGGCTCCATCCTACTACTATAGTACGAAGCATATCCGGTGCCGCTTCATCATCCCGAATCCGCCATAGATTGACCGCGTAGCGACAGCTACCATCGAAAAAAGTTCGCAGCAGTTCCCGCGAAAGTCGGCCAGTAAAAAAATAAAGATGAGCGATCAAACTGTAGATTTCGAAGCGGCGTGGGCAATCAGCCAGGCGCCTGCGACCGGACGGCGCGCCCAGGCGCATCGATTAGCTAACGCGATGCGTCGCGTGATCGACCATTTGGTGCAGGTCGCGGCTCCCGAAGACGACTTGTCGGCGGCCGCCGACGCATTGGAGCGGTACGCCAAGCGCTTGTCGAAGTATCCAATCTCGCGTAGCTACGAAGGCTTTGCCGAGAGCGCCAACGCCGGCGATCCGCACGCGTTCTTCGATCACAGCCCGCTGATCGGTATCGCAAATCCTCTCGCGCCTCCCATTCGGCTGGCCGTGCTCGGCGACAAGGTCGAGGGGCGCGCGACGTTCGGCGTCGCGTATGAAGGTCCTCCCGGCCACGTGCACGGCGGCTTTCTGGCCGCCGCCTTCGACGAAGTACTCGGGATGGCGCAGTCGCTGACCGGCAATCCCGGCATGACGGGCACCCTCACGATTCGCTACCGCCGCCCGACCCCGCTACTGACCGAGCTGGTCTTCGAGGCATACGTAGATCGCGTCGAGGGACGCAAGATATTCACCCACGGAACACTCTCGGCAAACGGTGTGCTGACCGCCGAAGCCGAAGGCCTGTTCATAGCAGTAGGCCAGGAACGCTTCGCAGCAATGGCAGCGATGGTAACGGAGAAATCCGCAGAGAAGATAGCGCGCAAGAAGTAATAGAGATAGGCAGGCCCAAGGTTCTGTAGCCAAGGGCCTGCCCATCGTGTTTAGGCAGCGACGTTCGCTTCGATTTCGTAGACGAGGTTGTAGAGTTTCTCGTAGAGTGCCTTCTGGCCTGCGAAACCAGCCTGGGTGCTTACCCAATCGTTATCGGGCCGCTTCCACCAATCGACCTCCTCAAGCTTCTGCACAAGTTCGCGCATACGGTCGAGTGGGACAGTATGCTCGAGTGCGGACGCGATGATGTCCTGACCCAGTCGTGCAACCGCAGCGATGCCAACCAGTTCGACGAGCCGCGACGAAATTGTCTCCTCGTGTTTTTCGATCTCTCCGCCTTCGTGCTCGTCGACCTTGACCACTTTTTCACCCTCAGTCGTCCAATAGTCCTCGCAGGTTGCCGCGACTGCCTTCCAGTACTCGAGCGTTACTTCGTACGGGTCCTTTTTCTTCGAGCGAATGCGGTCCAGGAGTCTGGAAGGAAGCATATTGTACGTTGAGCGCCGCAGGCCTTCGAAGGTGATGTGTTTGCCGGGCTCACGTGCGCCGCTCAGGCTCACACCAATCGAAGCGAACGGCGAGCCGGGCTCGGTCGCGAGCCGCCGTGCGATGGTTCGTACGACTTGCGCGTGATCCAGACTGCCGGCCTCGGTGATGCGAACGCGGTTCCATTCGACGAGCGCTTTTTGCAATTTCGACTGGTTGGTATTGATAATGTTGAACTGGTCCGTTTCTTCGCGGAAATCGATACCAAAGAAAAACACGATCGGGATCAATGGGTCGTAACTCGGATCGACGATCGTCGCCTTGATCGCGCCCTCGGCCCGATGCTGGCCGTCGATCTCGATTAAGACCATATCGCCAAATCGCTTGTTGATCGCCGCTATTTCGCCCTTGTTGTACAGGTCCACGAACTCCTGAACGCGGTCACTCGGAACGCGACAGGACACGACGATCGCAGTCGGTCGGTCCTTGAACGTGCCGTCGTCGTGTTTCTGGCTGAGCAGATACTTCACGATCTGCTCCACCTTGTGCGGTTTGAGAGGACGCTGGTAGCCGTCTTTAGTCGGCGATTCTGGGTCCCGTTCGCCGAATCGACTCACCTTCAACAATCCCCGGGCGCTCATAGCGCTGATAGTTCCGAGCCCCCAATCGCGCCCGGCACAGTAAATGGCCATGCCGTTCTTAGGGCGGCCGGCCGTTGCTCCACTGATAGTTGCCATACTGGCTGTTCTCCTTGTCGGTGGTCGTCGTGACCGCGCGACTATCGATCTCTAACACAGAGGTCGTTTCAGAGTCAACTGTGAAGCTGCGAACGACTTAAATGTCGTGAATAAATCAGAATGCTTGATTTTAACGGCCGATTTTGGTAACTCAGGCGGTGGCGGGAGCGTTTCGAAGCCGACCATCGAAGCAGGGGAAACCCTCAATTCAATCAGTCGGGGCGTACCAGGCCCGACAGGCCGGCGAATAGCAGGGGCGTGATCGTCCAGCCCGCCAGGATGTGCAGCCACAGGTACCATCGCAGCAGGCGGCTCGGGACTGCGCTTGGATCGCGCGGCTCTCCACTGCGAGTCGCTCTGCCCGACACGCTGTGCCGCGGATTGGGGCGCCAGTATTTGTCCTGATGCAACTCGACGACGGGCAGAAAGTTCTCGAGCGAGTAGACCAGCGGATTGAAGACCGGATAGTGCGGCGGCGCTTCCCCGCTCGCGACGAACTCGCGGTAGGCGGCCTCCTCCGTCGGCGTGATGATACGCATCCGATAACCCCATCCGAACAAAACCGTGCCGAGTCCGACGAACCCCGCGATCCACCACAGCGCGCGCAACGGCACGTAGCCGAAGCCGATCGTGTATTGCAACATCAGGCTCCACGCGCGCTGAGGAAGAGTTTCATGGCCGAAGCGGCGCTGCGCGATTTCCTTGGCGATACGCACCTGGGTCGCGCCATCGTCGCGGCCCATCTCGCTCAAGACCTTTGCCAATTGACGAAACGGCTGCGGATGGTACTCCGGTCGCTGCAACGCGAGCCATCGCAAGCGCGATTCACCGTCGCTGGGACCGCCCGCGATGTCGCCGTAAACGAAGCCTTTGACATCGAGATTGCCGGGCGCGGGCCAGCTCGACTCGTCGTCCCAGATTGCGCCTGCGTGCACGTCCTCGAGGTCGAGCACAGTCTTCGGCGTATGCTTGACGTCAGCCCAGTAGAACGTGCCTTCGATGGTGGCGCGCTCGGCGTCGAGTTCCGCATCGCCTCTGAACTCGGCGCCGTGAACGCTCAGGTCGTGGCCGATCTTCGCCAGCCGCGCGTACACAATCCCATCGGTGGTGAAGCCGTCATGAAGCAGCACGTCGCCGGCGACGTTCGCCTCGACGAGATTGACCGCGTCGGCACCAGTGTTGAGGATTCGCGCGCCTGTGAGGTCGAGCGTCCCGTCGATTCGCGCGCTCATGAAGCTCAGCGGACCGAACTGGCCGAAGAGAAACGACGCGTCGCCGCGGATGTTCGCCAGATTGCCGAATACTGCTCCGGTGCGCGAACGCCGCACTGTGATTTCCCGCAGATGGGCGGACATCAGGTTGATTCCGTCAGGGACGTAGCAGCTGATGAGCGTCAGCGGCTTGTCGACGGTGGCGTAGGAGAGATCCAGGTTTCCCGAAATGCGCGCGCCCGCCAGTGCGAGTCCGCTTGGATGCACGTATCGCGACGCGGCGGCGTCGCTCAGGAGCCAGGCCACCACTTCTGCGCGCACCGTGCGCTCGGCGCCCCAGTTCTCGCCGTGCGCGGGGTCGTTGGCTGCCTTGTTGGGATCGTCGCTGGGACCGAGCCACGGCACGTCGCGCATCGGTGCGGCATGCAGGAGTTTTCGTTCAGCCGCGGTCAGCGCGGCGCCGAACTTCTGCTGCGCCATCAACTCGAGCGCGGCGCCTGGACTGGCAGAGGCGTCGGAATCGGCTCCATTAGATCCAGCCGCGAACGACGGCGAGGCAGCGAACGTCAGCAACACGATCGCAATGAAGACGGCGATTGCTTTTCGTTCGATGAACACTGGGTGCAGGGGTCACCCCTGCCGAAGGAAGTGTGAAACCCACCGCGGGTTTCACATTAAATAAAGTGATTTACCCTTCGCTGCGCAACATTTGCGGGCCGCTAATATGCCTCGAAATTGTCCGAGTGGATGCGCGGATCGTCAGCGGCGACGCACTTCCCCGCCAGCACGCGCCTTTGGATCACGGTGTAGTTGATGTTGCCAGCTATGACCGCGGTCAGTTTGGCAAGTTCGGTCGTGCACGCGGCGACAGTATCGTAGTTACCAACGGTATCCCAATGTGCAAGCGGAGCATTCTTCTCGACCGTCTGGCGGTTCTGGGAAAGTGGCGGCATTATCAGGCACCAGCCCACAAGCGTGACGGCGGCTGCGCGGCGGAGGCTCACTCTTTCACTGCCTTTCTCTCTGCTCGGAGGAGTTGTCGAATCGAGAGATACACCAGGATGCAACACAAGTCGAACTTTCTTCTCGTTAAAGGAGTCACACGTGGAAGCTGCACAGAAAGAGAGACTGGCCGCGCTGCTGGCCGAAGTCCAGGTCGCGATACTCGTCACGCAGGGCGAGGATTGGCCGACGGCGACGATGCAGGCATTCGCAGAGACGCCCGAGTTCGATTTGTTGTTCATCATGAACGATACGACTGAGAAGTTTCAGAATCTGCTCAAGCATCCGTACGTGACGGTGTACCTGGACGCGCGCGAAAAGGGTAAGGTCGAGACGTTTGAGATCTCGCGCGTGCTGATTCAGGGAATCGCCAGCGAAGTCGTGCGCGACGGCGCCGAATGGGAGCCGCTGAAGGAACTGTTTCTGAAGAAGAGCCCCTTCGAGGCGCCGTTCTTCAAGTATTCGACCCTGCGCATGATGCGGGTGCGGCCCAAGCGGCTATCCTACGCGGGCGCGGACCGCTTCATGTTCAAGGCGGAATTCTGATCAACGTCGTCGAGGAGGCGCCGCTCGCCCGGAGCGCGCGCCACTGGCCTCTTCTCCCCAAGAGCGTGCTGCGACAATAACCCCCGGTTTTGCAGGCCAAACGGCCGATTTTCACCGGGACGCACAAACTTGCGCGACATTGCGGCAAGCCGCGGAGCCCTGATTGCCAGGTAACCAAGGCGCGCCAGGCACAAATAAGCAATTGCTTGCCTTACGTAGACTTGCTACAACATGTCATAATGTGCTTACTAAATGTAGATCGAGGGAGGGTTCGAAAATGACCGATCTGCCAAAACCCTGGAGCCGGATTTGGAGTGGGGCGATTGTCCGTTGGGCGCGCGGGTTGTCGTCGATTGTACCGATCCGGAGCGCGCCGAGAGCGTTTGTCCGGCCGGAACTGATGGTCACTCTGATGATCGTCGCCGCCACCCTGGCGACGCCGTCGATAGCGGGCGAGGGGATTGCCGACGTAGTACTGGGTCAGGCCAACTTCATGTACTACGTGGCCAATTTTCCCGACGCGCAGAAACTCGACAACGCCCAAGGGGTTGCGATCGA